>CAKMQH010000231.1 GCA_927911515.1 uncultured Neisseria sp. | reverse complement strand
TGATATCAGCCGCGAAATCAGACGGCACCGTACCCAAGGGCAGCAATACAAGTGCTGAAAAAGCCCCAGCGGCAAAGCCGGACTACCAAACAGCGCCGGCGAAAGCCCTATAAGCTCGAGTTCGCAACTGATTCAGCACATACGACACCCTTATCCGCCGCAAAACTCAGTCCCCGAACAAGTATGCGCCTACCTGCGCAAACACCACCAAATCACGCTCCACCACAGCACCATTTACCGCTACCTCCGCCAAGACAAAAAGCAACGGCGGCACTTTGTGGCAACATCTCAGAATATGCAGCAAACCCTACCGCAAACGCTACGGCAGCACATGGACCAGAGGCAAAGTGCCCAACCGCGTCGGCATAGAAAACCGACCCGCCATCGTCGACCAAAAATCCCGCATCGGCGATTGGGAGGCCGACACCATCGTCGGCAAAAATCAGAAAAGTGCATTATTGACCTTGGTCGAACGCGTTACCCGCTACACCATCATCTGCAAATTGAAGAACTTAAAAGCCGAAGACACTACCCTAGCGGCCATTAGGGTATTAAAGGCACATAAACGCCAGAGTGCACACCATACCATGGACAATGGCAAAGAATTTTACCAACACACCAAAATAGCCAAAGCATTGAAAGCGGAAACTTATTTTTGCCGCCCCTACCATTCTTGGGAAAAAGGGCTGAATGAGAACACCAACGGACTCATCCGGCAATATTTCCCCAAACAAACCGATTCCGGAACATCAGTGATCGGGAGATACGCAGGGTTCAAGATGAGTTGAACCACCGGCCAAGAAAAACACTTGGCTACGAAACGCCAAGTGTTTTTATTCTTGAATCTGTTCCAACCACTGTTACCTTAGTGTTGCACTTGAAATCCGAATCCAAGGACCTTTTGTTTCTTTGGTTATAGTTAGAACTGCAGCTTGCCCATTAATTCAAACTTAATAACAAATCTCTAAAAGCATTGGGGTCTTTAATGAAGGTCATTTCTCCGGTGTGTGGAAAGTGAAAGTCTAAAAGACGCGACACCCAAAACCGAATACAGCCCGCTCTTTGTGCAATCGGGAAATATTCGCGTTCTTCATCAGACAAAGGCCTGATGCTTTCATACCCCCTGATAAAAGCATCTTGCAAGGAACTATCCAGCTTGTTCTCCGCTGTTCTTGCCCAGTCATTGACGGCAATAGCCAGGTCATACATAAAATTTCCGTTGCAGGCATAGTAAAAATCGATAAAGCCTGCCACCTTCTCCCCATCCAATAAAACATTATCCTTAAACAAATCGGCATGGATAATGCCTGAAGGTAGATTGTTACCCAGATTACCATCCAAGTGAGCAATCTCCTTTTGCAACAAAGCCGCGTCATCCTCACTCAATACCGGCAAAAGCTGACTACAAGCATCATGCCACCAGCGGTCGTAACGCGGATTCGCCATTTTTTGCGGGAAACTTTGTCCGGCAATATGCATTTTTGCCAACATAGCGCCTGTATTGAAGCATTGTGTTTCCGTCGCCCAGCTGGTATCCGAACCGTTCAGACAAGTAACCAAACAAGCAGGTTTGCCCACCAAAACAGAATCCAGCCGGCCATCCTTGCGCGCAATAGGAGCAGGACAAGCTACGCCATTACTGCTTAAATGCCTGCTCAGCTCCAAGAAGAACGGCAGCTCCTCTTGCTTCAATACTTCGAAGACAGTTAAAACATAACGCCCGGCCGTGGCCGTCAAAAAATAATTGCTGTTCGTAATCCCCTGCGCAATTCCCTGCAACGATACAAAGTCGCCCAAATCATATTGGGTCAAAAACTCCCGCATTTCCTCATCAGAAACACTTGTATAGACAGACATGGTGCAAACCTATCGATAGAAAATATAAGGAGCAATCATACCAAAAAATTCTTCTGCCAAACAGGCAAACGCCAAGCTCGCGCCATAGTCATAAAAAACAAAAAGGTCGTCTGAAAATATTTCAGACGACCTTTTGCTTGTTGATCTCAATTAAGCTTGTTTATTCCAACGCTCAATCGATTCTTTAATGACTTGTTTCGCTTCTTCAACATCACCCCAGGATTCGACTTTGGTCGTACCTGCTTTTTTCAAGTCTTTGTAGTGGTTGAAATGGAATTCGATTTGCTTGATTAATTGTTGCGGCAAATCAGACAATGTTTTGTACGCATTGCCATTGTTGCGGTCATCGGCAGGAACACAAACGATTTTATCGTCAACCTCGCCATCATCAACAAATTTCATCACACCAATGACACGCGCTTCCAAAAAGATACCGGTAGCCAATGGGTGCTCCGTAACCAGCAACACATCCAACTCATCGCCATCTTCATCCAAAGTTTGAGGGATAAAACCGTAATTTGTAGGCTTGGCAAAAATTGCAGGCTCAACACGGTCGAGTTGGAAGGCTGCTAATTTACGGTTCCATTCGATTTTATGGTTGCTGCCCGCAGGAATTTCGTTCACAACATTAATAATGCCGCCATCGACATCACCTGGCGTCAGGATTTTATTAAAATCTGCCATTTTGCGCTCCTTATAAACAATTGCAAAAGTTAAACGCCGAAAGTATAACAAACAAAAGACTTTCTGGAAATGTATGGCTTTGCGCCTTGTCCGTGATACCCAAAGTCGTCTGAAAATCTAAAAAGCCATAAAACCCAACCATATGAACTGGCATCATTCACTAACTTTTTTGATTTTAAATGGATAACAACAACACAAAATAAAAATCGACTCCTATGACAGAGTCGATTTTTATCGGGCTTGAAACCTATCTATGCTTACAGAGCATCTTTCAATGCTTTACCGGCACGGAATTTAGGAGTTTTAGCAGCAGCGATGGTCAGAGGCTCGCCAGTTTTAGGATTGCGGCCTTGACGCTCTGCGCGCTCACCAACGTAGAAAGTACCGAAACCGACCAGAGTTACGGTGTCGCCTTTTTTCAGAGCGTTGGTTACAGCATTGGTAGTGGCATCCAGAGCTTTTTGGGCGGCAGCTTTAGAAATACCGGCTTCTTGAGCAATTGCTTCGATCAATTCAGACTTATTCACAATCAGTCCCTTCCTATCGTTGAAAATAATGAAATGCCCGAATACTCGGGGCTTCGTACTTTTGAGTACCTTTGCGCTTTATAGCAATTCTGAAAATACCGTGTCAAGCAAAAAATGCGGAATTGCCCTATTTTACAGGCTTCCAAGGCAAACCCGCATCTTTTGCAACACATTTTTTACAAAATCAGTGTTTGGTCGCTTTCGCCCTTGACTTAGGCTTGGCGGCTTCAACCTGCGCCTCTTCGGTACTTAAAAGCGCAACCCAAGGTGTCGGCTGGCTTTCCAAGCCCAAAGCGAGGACTTCGTCTATCCATTTGACCGGATGGACGGTCAGGCCGGTTTTCACGTTTTCAGGGATTTCTTCCAAGTCTTTGACGTTATCTTTCGGAATCAGGACGTGTTTGATGCCGCCGCGCAAGGCAGCCAACAGTTTTTCCTTCAACCCGCCGATTGGCAAGACTTCGCCGCGCAGGGTGATTTCGCCTGTCATTGCCACATCGGCGCGCACCGGAATTTTGGTAAAGGCAGACACCATCGCCAAAGTCATGGCGATACCTGCGCTCGGACCGTCTTTCGGCGTTGCGCCTTCTGGAACGTGAACATGGATGTCTTTTTTCTCGTAAAAATCGGGAGCCAAACCCACTGATTCTGCACGGGAACGGACAACGGACCATGCCGCAGACACAGATTCCTTCATCACGTCGCCCAACTGGCCGGTACACTGAATCACGCCCTTGCCCGGCAACGCCACAGCTTCGACGGTCAGCAATTCGCCGCCGACTTCCGTCCACGCCAAACCGGTAACCTGTCCGATGCGGTTTTCACTTTCGGCAACGCCGTAATCGAAGCGGCGCACGCCCAAATAGTCATGCAGGTTTTTCTCATTGACTTTAACCGCCTTAGGCTTGGCTTTGCTGGTTTTCTTGGTTTCAGACGACCTCTTCTTATCTTCGTTCAAAGTAATCTGCATCACCACCTTGCGGCAGATTTTGGCAATTTCGCGATCGAGCGAACGCACACCGGCTTCACGGGTGTAATAACGGATAATATCGCGCACCGCGCTTTCCTCGACCACCAATTCGCCTTCTTTCACGCCGTTGCGTTTCATTTGTTTCGGCACGAGATACTGCATGGCGATATTGATTTTTTCGTCTTCGGTATAGCCGGACAAACGGATGATTTCCATGCGGTCGAGCAATGGAGTAGGAATGTTCAGACTATTAGATGTGGCGATAAACATCACATCGCTCAAATCATAATCCACTTCCGCATAATGATCGGCAAACTTGTTGTTTTGCTCAGGATCGAGCACTTCAAGCAATGCGCTGGCAGGATCGCCGCGGAAGTCGCTGCCTAATTTGTCGATTTCGTCGAGCAGGAACAGCGGATTCTTCACGCCTGCTTTAGCCATGTTTTGCAGGATTTTGCCGGGCATAGAGCCGATATAGGTGCGGCGGTGTCCGCGGATTTCGCTTTCGTCGCGCACGCCGCCTAAAGCCATGCGGACATATTGGCGGCCTGTTGCTTTGGCGATGGACTCGCCCAATGAGGTTTTACCCACACCTGGAGGACCGACCAAACACAGAATCGGACCTTTGAGCTTGTCCATACGTTTTTGGACGGCGAGGTATTCCAAAATCCGCTCTTTGACTTTTTCCAAGCCGTAATGGTCGGCGTTCAACACCAAATCGGCTTTGGCAATGTCTTTGCTGACACGGGATTTTTTCTTCCACGGCAGCTCAAGCAAAGTATCGATATAGTTGCGCACGACGGTGGATTCCGCAGACATAGGCGGCATCATTTTCAGCTTTTTCAGTTCGGACAGACATTTCTCTTCAGCCTCTTTGGTCATGCCCGCTTCTTTGATTTTTACTTCCAACGCATCCAGTTCGCCGCGTTCGTCTTCTTCGCCCAATTCTTTCTGAATCGCTTTCACTTGCTCGTTCAGATAATACTCGCGTTGGGATTTTTCCATCTGGCGTTTGACGCGACCGCGGATGCGTTTTTCGACCTGCATGATGTCCAGTTCGGATTCCAACTGGGCAAGCAGAAACTCCATACGGCTGATAATGCCGAAGGTTTCCAAAATCTGTTGGCGCTGCTCCAGTTTCAACTGCAAATGCGCCGCAATCGTGTCTACCAAACGGCTGTTATCATCGATACCGTTGATGGTATTGATGATTTCGGCAGGGATTTTTTTTATTCAACTTGGCGTATTGGTCGAACTGGGTAAGCAGCGTGCGACGAATCGCTTCGATATCGGGATTGTCCGCATCCGCATACTCATCGACAGCTTCGACATGGGACAGGAACAGTCCGCCGCTCTCTTCAATGGTCAATACTCTGCCGCGTCGGATACCTTCGACCAACACTTTCACCGTGCCGTCAGGCAGCTTCAACACCTGCAAAACCTGCGCGACCGTACCCGTACGGTGCAAATCAGACGCCGTCGGATCTTCGGTGTTCGGGTCGATTTGCGCCAGCAAAAACACCGGATCGTCATTTGCCATTGCCGCTTCCAATGCCGCAATGGATTTCGGGCGGCCTACAAACAGCGGCAACACCATGTGCGGATAAACGACGACATCTCGTAAAGGCAGGGTTGCCAATGCGCTGTATTCCTCAAAATGTTTTTCTTTTGTCGGCATATTGTTCTCTACTTGGTAATAAATTCGGAATGTGGCTTAAATTGGGATGGAAAAGCGTATTTCAAGACTTGAAAAAGCCGATGTACGCTTCTATTTTTATCGGCAACTTTTTGCGATAAAATACACGCCATTCGAGGTCGTCTGAAAGGCTGGAAAACTTTCAGACGACCTCTCGACATACAGCACATCAGGAGTCAGCCATGACCGACCAAACCTCACTAATCGAATTCCCCTGCCAGTTTCCCATCAAAGTCATGGGCGATTCGCATCCCGAATTTGAAAAAAATATTCTAGAAACCGTCCGCAAACACGCACCCGATACCGAGCCCCACCACATTACTACCCGCCAAAGCAGCAAGGGCAACTATACCGGCGCGACCGTCAAAGTAAACGTTGACAGCAAAGAGCAATTAGACAAAATCTACCGCGCCCTGACCGATCACGAAATGGTAAAAGTAGTGTACTGATATGAAAATCGTGCATAAAGGCATGGTCGAGTACCAACCGACTTTCGAAGCCATGAAAGCGTTCAACGCCGCCCGCGACGAACATACCGAAGACGAATTATGGGTGGTCGAGCATCCGCCCGTCTTCACGCAAGGTCTGGCAGGCAAACCGGAACACCTCCTGATTCGCGACGACATACCCGTCATCCAAATCGATCGGGGCGGACAAATCACCTACCACGGTCCCGGTCAGTTGGTCGTTTACACCATGATCAACTTCAAACGCCGCAAAACCAGCGTCCGCAACATCGTTTCCGCGCTTGAAAACAGTATCATCGCCACCTTGGCGGAATACGGAATCGAAGCGGCGGCAGACCCGAAACGCCCCGGCGTTTATGTCGGCGAGCGCAAAATCGCCTCACTCGGTTTGCGTATTAAAGACGGCTCTGTCTATCACGGTCTGGCATTGAACGTAAACATGGACCTAAGCCCGTTTACCCACATCAACCCTTGCGGCTACGCCGGCATGGAAATGACGCAAATCGCGGATTTTGTCCAACCCTGTCCCACTTTGGACGAAGTTGCACAAAAACTGACCGCACACCTCGAGACACAACTCACACCGAAAGCGAACAATTAATGAGCGAAATCAAAGTTGACGATCCCAAACGCGGCGTCAAACTCAAAGGCGCGGACAAAACCGCCCGCATCCCCATCAAAAGTCGTCCCCCTTCAGGAAAAACTGAAAAAGCCCGAATGGATACGCGCCAAACTGCCGTCACGCAAATTCTTTGAAATCAAAGATATTTTGCGTGAGCAAAAAATGCATACCGTTTGCGAAGAAGCCTCCTGCCCGAACATCGGCGAATGCTTCAGCAAAGGCACGGCGACCTTCATGATTATGGGCGATATTTGTACCCGCCGCTGCCCGTTCTGCGACGTAGGACACGGCCGTCCGAATATGCTCGACCCTGACGAACCGAAAAACCTCGCAGAATCCGTCAAAGCCATGAACCTGCGTTACGTCGTCATCACTTCGGTTGACCGCGACGACCTGCGCGACGGCGGCGCACAGCATTTCGCCGACTGCATCAAAGCCATCCGCGAAACCAGTCCGAACACCAAAATCGAAATCCTCGTTCCCGACTTCCGCGGTCGTTTGGACATCGCACTAAAAAATCCTTGCTGAAACACCGCCCGACGTAATGAACCACAACTTGGAAACCCATCCGAGCCTGTATAAAAAAGCCCGTCCAGGTGCCAACTATCAGCACTCCCTCGACCTGCTGCGCCGCTACAAAGAAATGATGCCGCACATTCCGACCAAATCCGGCATCATGGTCGGCTTGGGCGAAACGGACGAAGACGTGCGCGAAATCATGCGCGATATGCGGGCGCACAATATCGAGATGATTACCATCGGCCAGTATCTCCAGCCTTCAGACGGACACCTGCCCGTCTTACGCTACGTCACGCCCGACCAGTTCAAAATCTTTGAAAAAGAAGCGTACGAACTGGGCTTCACCAACGCCGCTATCGGCGCCATGGTTCGCTCAAGCTACCATGCCGACGAACAGGCTGCCGAAGCATTGCGCGAAAGTGTGAATTCTAACAATAAATGATACTGAACATCGCTCTTTGGTGCTATACATCGCTAAATGGTGCTAACATGGAATAACAAGATGCCGGTGATCCAGATTAAAGAATTTCCCAACGACGGAAGAGTTTGGAGAATTGATTGGTTCGGAGCAGTACGAAAAAACGATAACGTACCTACGGAACCGACTATCGACGTTTATCTCAGACCTGTATCAGTAACAGACAAAACGTCTATTGCTGATTTTGGCTGGTTAAATAAAGAGCGAATATGCTGCACTATTGGTGTTGGACAACTGCCGGTACTTACTATCGGTTCTCTTTGGAAAAACGGTAAGTTATTGGATTACCAAGTTATCGTGCCTAGTAATCTACCAAACGTTAACATAGCTGAAGATTCTGTACGTTTGATTGAAGCAGCGCATAAAGATCAAACCGGTTATATCATCAATAAAGCTGCCTTTGATATTGGCGGTTTCAAAAATGGATTATCTGCAAGATGTTTGGCTATTGAATCTGATGGAGATCCCTATTCAATCATTATTCCCGTTGCTGAAGTTATTCGTTTTTATTACGCCATTTCAACCAATTTGGCCAAGATTGCTTTTTTGGGGTCATATGAAACTAATTTCGATCAAATCATCGGTGAGCGATGCGGTTTTGATTCAAAAACCAAGATTCTCATAATCCATTTACGACAATGGCTTTACGATAATGAGGGATGGGTTTTGGGTAGGATTTTAAGGGACAAAAATGCACAGCAGGGATTTTTCCAAATTCATCGTTCGTTAGTCAAACAATCAGTGGGGAAGTATCATCAGCCGATGCCGGAAACTAATTTCCCGTTTCAAGGAAAAACAGATTGGGCTGCACGCTGCCTAAGTTTTACGAGCGGTGGAAAAGTTCGTACCTTAATCTTAGAATTATTGCGTTGTACTGCTCCCTTTCCTTTTTCTAATTTAGTGGTTATTAGAGACAATGATGGCAGGCAAGCATCTCCAGAAACTGATCTACCGGAATCAAATAAACGTCCTTATCTAAGGAACCAGAGATTAAAATCTGGTACTTCAAAAAAAACTGCATAGCATAGAAGAGCCTGTGCAGAATATGAAAAGAATGGTTATTGACTATGTAAAAGAACGTTTTGGAGATCTTTGGAATAAAGAACTCATCAAGCCTGAAAAAGAGTTTTGTAATTATAGAAAAACAGACTTACTGTTTTTGCCGCCATCGGAATCGACCACAGCATTGGGAACCGGCGACGGTACATCAGGACAGTCCAAAACTGCTCCTATTTCAATCTCTATTAATGTTGGAAAAGAAACAGGCATCGCTCAAAAGCTACGTTCTCACAGTCGTTCTGAAGCTCTGCCTGCTACCTTTGAAAATATGATGGCCGCTGTCCGATATTTATCAGAGAACTATCAAGATAAAGGTGTTACGGCAAAAGTATGGCCGACCCTATATATGCCGTTAACTTCTAATCGTAGCAGTCAATGGTCTTATTTAGATACTTCTGCAACAACAACCAACCTAGTCAAAACTCCAAGAAGAGTTTTAATTGCCGAACTCAATATAGATAATATGCTATTTTGGTTGGTGGAGTTTGAACAAAGAGAATCAGAATCCTTAACTGCTGCTATGATATATGGAGCAAGTTCAATGAAGGCTGAAGAAATAAAAAAAATCCTGCATTTGCTTGCTCGGTCAAAAGGAATTTGGAAAAATATTCCTCCACACGGGAGATTTCATATCAGGCCAATGAAGCATAGCTGGCCGAGTATCGAAGAATATGCTTCATCTATTTACAAAGCCTGCTTGGCAACTTCCACCTGACTTGTGTTTCTGTTGGTACAATCCAAATCTATTAGTACATCTGTCATTTAGATACATTAATATTTTCTTAATTTTTAGGATGCAACTTATGCCACGCACGCAATTATACTTCACATCAAATAATTATCTAAAGAATTCAACTCATTGTGCTGATTTTTTGTCAAGTGATACGGGAAGTACAAAATACCCGAATTAACTTGGCAAGGAAAAGCTCAAGTCAAACTGCATCATCTGGATGTACCGTTTCATTTTCTCAACAAGCAATATGATTTTCACGCGGCTGCCGGTTCACCAGACAACCGCAGCGACAATATTTTGATCCACGCGATAACCTGTTAGCACTTAAATCACTGTTGCCAGAATTTGGCGGGCGGATACATTGCATTTATAGTCAATTAAAATCAAAATAGGACAGTAGCGCATCGCCAAATTGGGCGTAATCAGACAAAACGGTTCGCAGATACTGCTTAATATTCGCCCACACCTTCTCAATCGGGTTGAGCTCAGGTGAATTAAGGTGCAAGAGGCAATACCTTATGTCCCAATTTTTTCCGCCATTTCCCGTAAGACGCTCATACGGTGAAATCGTGCATTATCTAAAATAATCACCGATTTTTGAGTCAATGCGGGCAGTAGGCATTGCTGAAACCACGCTTCAAAAAAGACTCCGGTCATCGTATTTTGATAAACCATCGGAGCAATCAGCCGGTTGCCGATTTGTGCGGACACCAGAGATAAGCGTCGGTATCTTTTCCACTTATCTGCGCTTTCACTATTCGCCCTCTCAGGCTGCGGCATAGGGGCGGAACAGGTAGCGGTCAAATCCTGTTTCATCCAAATAAACACGTTGGTAGTCGGAAATTCGGCCAGCTGTGTCAATAATGCGTCACTTTGGCCGGGTCTTGTTCTTTGTAAGTGGTGGTCTTTTTTTACGCGTCATCCC
>CAKMQH010000230.1 GCA_927911515.1 uncultured Neisseria sp. | reverse complement strand
CGCGTTGATAGGAAATAAGAAAACGTCTCTGAAAACTTGAAAAGGGTTTTCAGACGACGTTTTTTGTTAAGTTGTCATTACTGGGGCGTTGTTTGTTATAGTGGATTAACTTTAAACCAGTACGGCGTTGCCTCGCCTTGCCGTACTAACTGTACTGTCTCGGCTTCGTCGCCTTGTCCTGATTTAAATTTAATCCACTATATCGAGTGGATTCACAATAGTCAAACGCCTGCTCAAATCAAGAAGAGGTCGTCTGAAATATACAATATTTGTATTTTCAGACGACCTTTTTGCGTGCGCTCCGTTATTTCTGTTTACGCAGTTGCGGGTGATTTTTCAGATTGTCCAAAAGGATGTCAATTACGCGCGGTGCGGTTTGGGCAAGATCGAAATTTTTACCGGACGCGAGCCAGCGCCAAATCAAGCCGTCCAGCGTCGATTTGATGAGGATGACCGCCATGTCGGTATCCAAATCTTCGGATAAGGCATGTTGGGCGATGGATTTGGTCAGGACTTCGGTAATCTTCTCGCGCCAAATGGCTTGGTGTTTGGCTGCGATGTCGATGACCGCGGCGTTCTGATCGGTGTGTTCGCATTTTAAAAACAGGATGCTGTGGAATTTATAGTGGATGTCGTTGGTTTGCAGACGCGTGAAAAAGTGCATCAAGGTGCGGCGGAAAAGCGGCCACTCTTGTTCATTGCTATCAGCTGCGTCCTGATGCATACAGTTTTCGATGTCGTCGCAAATGCGTTGGAAGAGGGCGTCGAACAAGTCTTCTTTGTTTTTGAAATGCCAATACAAAGCGCCGCGCGTGACGCCGGCGGCTTGGGCGATTTCGTTGAGGGAAGTGCGCGCGATGCCTTTTTGGTGGAAGGTTTCCAGCGCGGCGAGCATTAAATGTTCTTTGGTTTTAAGAGCTTCGGTTTTGGTTTTCCGCATGATGCCTGTTTCAAGTTAAGTGGAATGTTGGGGATTATAAAAAATACTTTGTATCCATGCAAGCATGTATGTATAATGACGCCTGTAATTGAGATTGGCTCTCAAATATAAACTCTTTTTTTCAGACGACCTGCTTCAGATATTGAAGCAGGCGATTGTTGTTTTCGGAACCAAAAATCGGCTACAATAACAAAGCATATAGTGAAACTTCATAACAATTATCTAGATAGGAAAAATAATGACTTTTTATGCTTCTAAGGTGAAAAGCATGACGGCAATCGCTGCCGCTATTGCGCTGGCTCTTTCGGCGTGCGGTAAAGGTGGTGATACGGCGAAAGGCGAAGCGGGCGGAGCAGGGCAGCAGGCAGCGGCACAGCAGGCTCCCGCTCCTGTGGTCGGTGTCGTTACCGTCCATCCTGAAACTATCGCGTTGACGACCGAGCTGCCGGGACGTTTGGAGTCGCTGCGTACTGCGGATGTCCGCGCGCAAGTCGGCGGTATCATCCAAAAACGCCTGTTCCAAGAGGGCAGCTATGTCCGCGCCGGGCAGCCGCTTTACCAAATCGACAGCTCCACCTATGAAGCAAATCTGGAAAGCTCGCGCGCCCAGTTGGCAAGCGCGCAGGCAACTCTTGCTAAAGCCAATGCCGACTTGGCGCGTTACAAACCGCTGGTTGCCGCCGATGCCATCAGCAAACAGGACTACGATGCGGCGGTAACGGCGAAACGTTCAGCCGAAGCAAGCGTTAAAGCGGCTCAGGCGGCGATCAAATCTGCCGGTATCAATTTGAACAGGGCGCGCATTACCGCGCCGATTTCGGGTTTCATCGGTCAGTCTAAAGTATCCGAGGGTACGCTGCTGAGCGCGGGCGATACGACCGTTCTGGCGACCATCCGCCAAACCAATCCTATGTATGTGAACATCACTCAATCTGCGACCGAAGTGATGAAGCTGCGCCAACAGGTTGCCGAAGGTAAGCTGTCGGGCGTGGACGGCGCGATTGAAGTGGGCATCAAGTTCGACAACGGCGAAGTTTATCCGTACAAAGGCCGTTTGTTGTTCTCCGATCCGTCTGTTAACGAAACGACTGGACAAATCACGCTGCGCGCGTCAGTGCCGAACGACAAAAATATCCTGATGCCCGGTCTCTATGTGCGTGTCCTGATGGAGCAGGTTGCTGTTGCTAATGCCTTTGTCGTGCCGCAGCAGGCAGTAACGCGCGGTACGAAAGATACTGTAACGATTGTGAACGCCAAAGGCGAAATGGAGCCGCGCGAGGTAACAGTCGCCCAGCAGCAGGGAACCAATTGGATTATCACTGCAGGTTTGAACGATGGCGACAAAGTCGTTGTGGACGGCACCAGTATCGCCGGTATGATGGGTGCGAAAAAGGTTACGCCTAAAGAGTGGACGCCTGCCGGAAGTGTTGCAGAAGCCGCGCCCAAAGCTGCTTCCGAAGCGAAGAAAGACGTTCAGACAAACTCTGAAGCCAAACCGGCATCCGCAGCTAAATAAGGAAGGCACCAATGGCTAAGTTTTTTATCGACCGCCCCATCTTTGCATGGGTTATTGCGATTTTTATCATCGCAGCGGGTATTTTCGGCATTCAAAAACTGCCGATTTCCCAATATCCGTCCGTTGCTGCACCGACCATTACTTTGCGCGCTACTTATCCGGGCGCTTCTGCTCAGGTAATGGAAGACAGCGTACTGGCCGTTATCGAACGTAATATGTACGGTGTGGAAGGTTTGGACTATATGACGACTTCTGCCAATTCCAGCGGCAGCGGCAGCGTCAGTCTGACGTTTACACCGGAAACCAATGAAGATTTGGCGCAGGTAGACGTGCAGAACAAATTGTCGGAAGTGTTGTCCACATTGCCGTCTACCGTACAGCAATATGGTGTAACCGTATCTAAAGCGCGTTCCAACTTCTTGCAAGTGGTCATGCTTTCTTCTGAAAAGCAATCCATTGAGGAAATGAACGATTACGCCCAGCGCAATATCATTCCTGAACTGCAGCGTATCGACGGGGTAGGGCAGGTACAATTGTTTGGTGCGCAACGCGCCATGCGTATTTGGGTTGACCGAAAAAACTGCAAAACTACAACCTGTCTTTTGCAACGGTAACCAACGCACTGGCTACTCAAAATATCCAAATTTCTGCAGGCTCTATCGGTTCTTTGCCGGCGGCTGCAGGTCAGACCATTTCGGCGACCGTTACTGCGGAAGGGCAATTAAGAACGGCTGAAGAGTTCGGCAACATCATTTTGGTATCCAATACTGACGGCTCAAATGTCTATCTGAAAGACGTTGCCAAAGTCAGCTTGGGTATGCAGGACTATTCTTCTTCCACCCGCTTGAACGGTGTGAATACCACCGGTATGGCAGTGATGCTGTCCAACAGCGGTAACGCTTTGGCAACGGCGACTGCCGTGAAAGAAAAAATGGCAGTTTTGCAGAAGTATTTTCCAGACGGCATGAGCTGGAAAATTCCTTACGATACTTCCAAATTCGTGGATATTTCGATTGAGAAAGTGATCCATACGCTTCTGGAAGCCATCGTATTGGTATTCTTGGTGATGTATCTCTTCCTGCAAAACATCCGCTATACGTTGATTCCGACCATTGCTGTACCGATTTCCCTGTTGGGCGGTTTTGCCTTTATTGCCTACATGGGTATGTCGATTAACGTATTGACCATGTTTGCGATGGTATTGGTGATCGGTATTGTGGTCGATGACGCGATTGTGGTCGTTGAAAACGTTGAGCGTATTATGGCGAGCGAAGGTCTGTCGCCTAAGGCTGCAACCAAAAAAGCGATGGGTCAGATTTCCGGTGCGGTGATCGGTATTACTGCCGTGTTGATGTCTGTATTTGTGCCGCTGGCGATGTTTAGCGGTGCAACCGGTAACATTTACAAACAGTTTGCCCTGACCATGGCGGCATCGATCGGCTTCTCCGCATTCCTTGCTTTGACGCTGACTCCGGCATTGTGTGCCACCATGCTCAAACCGATTCAGAAGGGTCATCACGAAGAGAAAAAAGGTTTCTTTGGTTGGTTTAACAAAAAAATTTGACAACTGGACACACGGCTATGAAGGCTGGGTTGCCAAAGTCTTGCGCAAGACTTTGCGCATGATGGTTGTCTATATTGGTTTGACTGTTGTGGGCGTATTCCTGTTTATGCGTCTGCCGACTTCCTTCTTGCCGTCTGAAGACCAAGGTAACTTGATGTTGAGCGTGCAGTTGCCTGCCGGTGCAACCAAAGAGCGTACCGATGCAACTTTGGCTCAAATCACTCAACTGGCAAAATCTATACCTGAGATTGAGAACATCATTACCGTTTCCGGCTTCAGTTTTTCAGGCTCCGGTCAAAACATGGCTTTGGGCTTTGTCATTCTGAAAGACTGGAGCGAACGTACTGCTCCGGGCAGCGATGCGACTTCTATTTCCGGTAAGTTGACCGGCATGATGATGGCTACGCTGAAAGACGGTTTCGGTTTGGCGATTGTGCCTCCTGCCATTATGGAATTGGGTACAGGCTCCGGTTTGACGATTTACCTGCAAGACCGTAACAACAGCGGCCATGCTGCATTGTTGGCCAAGCGTAATGAGTTGATTGACAAAATGCGCAAAAGCGGTTTGTTTAACCCAAGTACCGTTCGTGCGAGCGGTTTGGAAGATGCGCCGCAGTTGAAAATCGACATCAACCGCTCTGCCGCAGCAGCACAAGGTATTTCGTTCTCTGATATCCGTACTGCTTTGGCTTCTTCTTTGGGTTCGTCTTATGTAAACGACTTCCCGAATCAAGGCCGTCTGCAACGCGTGATGGTACAAGCTGATGCGAATGCCCGTATGCAGCCTGCCGATATTCTGAACCTGACCGTGCCGAACAAATCCGGTGTTGCCGTACCGCTTTCTACCATTGCTACTGTTTCTTGGGAAAACGGTATGGAACAAAGCGTCCGCTTCAATGGTTATCCGGCAATGGAGCTTTCCGGCTCGCCTGTTAATGGCGTATCTTCCGGTCAGGCCATGGCTGCGGTACAGCAAATGGTTGATGACATGGGCGGCGGTTACAGTCTGGAATGGGGCGGCCAGTCTCGTGAAGAGGCCAAAGGCGGCTCGCAAACCGTCGTGTTGTACGCATTGGCCGCTGCCGCTGTATTCTTGGTATTGGCTGCTTTGTACGAAAGCTGGTCTATCCCGTTGGCGGTTATCCTTGTCATTCCGTTGGGCTTGATTGGCGCGGCATTGGGCGTTACGGGTCGCAATATGTTTGAAGCGCTGCTGGGCAGTATTCCGGCATACGCCAACGATATCTACTTCCAAGTCGGTTTCGTTACGGTGATGGGTTTGAGTGCGAAAAACGCGATTTTGATTATCGAGTTTGCCAAAGACCTGCAAGCGCAAGGCAAGAGCGCGCTTGAAGCCGCGCTTGCCGCTGCACACCTGCGTTTCCGTCCGATTATCATGACTTCGTTTGCCTTCATCTTGGGCGTAGTACCGCTCTATGTTGCCAGCGGTGCCAGCTCCGCCAGCCAACGTGCAATTGGTACGACCGTGATCTGGGGGATGTTGATCGGTACGATTCTGTCTGTGTTCCTTGTGCCTTTGTTCTATGTGGTTGTGCGCAAATTCTTTAAAGAAACCGCACACGAGCATGAGATGGCCGCCAAACACGCTGCCGAAGCAGGCATGATTTCCCTCGAAGATCAAAATACGGACAACAAGCACTAAGCAAAAAGGTCGTCTGAAAACCTGAAACACGGATTTCAGACGACCTCAAGGAACCCTTATGAACAAAAAGACATTCAAAACGGTATTGAGTACCGTCGCCGCAGCCGTCGCGCTGTCCGCCTGTGCCATGATCCCGAAATACGAACAACCGCAGGTTGAAGTTGCCGAAACCTTCAAATACGACACCTTCGACGACGGCATCCGCGCCGCCGACTTGGGCTGGCAGGACTTCTTTGCCGACCCGCGCCTGCACCGCCTTATCGACATCGCGTTGGAACGCAATACCGACTTGCGCACTGCCGCGTTGAACGCCGAAATCTACCGCAAACAATACATGATTGCCCGCAACGACCTGCTGCCGAGCATTAACGCCAGCGGCGCCGGAACTCGGGTAGGCAGTTTGAGCGGCGGCGTTACCCGCAGCGAATACACTGTCGGTTTGGGCGCGGCAGCGTACGAGCTGGACCTTTTCGGACGCGTCCGCAGCAACAGCCAAGCCGCATTGCAAGGTTATTTCAGCGTAGCCGCAAACCGCGATGCCGCCCACCTTGCCCTGATTGCCGCCGTTGCTAAAGCCCATTTCAACGAACTGTACGCCCAAGAATCAATGGCATTGGCGCAACGTGTGCTTAAAACCCGCGAAACCACTTACAAACTTTCCCAAATGCGCCACAAAGCAGGCGTGATTTCCGCCGTCGATTTACGCCAACAGGAAGCCCTGATTGAATCCGCCAAAGCCGATTACGCGAATGCTGTCAAAAATCGCGAACAAGCCCGCAATGCCTTGGCGACCCTGATTAACCAACCTCTGCCGGAAGACCTGCCTGCCGCGCTGTCTTTGAGCAAACAGTTCAAAATCACCCGACTGCCTGCCGGCTTGAGTTCCGAAGTGTTGCTGAACCGTCCCGACATCCGCGCCGCCGAACACTCGCTCAAACAAGCCAATGCCAACATCGGCGCAGCGCGTGCCGCCTTCTTCCCCACCATCAGCCTGACCGGTTCGGTCGGTACGGCGTCCGGCGAGTTGAGTGGACTCTTCAAAAGCGGTACAGGCATCTGGTCGTTCGCGCCTTCCATTACCCTGCCGATCTTCAATTGGGGTAGCAATAAAGCGAATCTCGACGTAGCCACGCTGCGTAAAGAGGCTCAAATCGTCGCGTACGAAGCCGCCGTCCAAGCTGCCTTCCAAGACGTATCCAACGCCTTGGTCGCACGCGAGCAACTCGACAAGAGCTACGCCGCGCTAAACAAACAAAGCCGCGCCTACAACGACACCCTGCGTCTCATCAATCTGCGCTACAAACACGGCGTATCCAACGCCCTTGACCTGCTTGACGCAGAACGCAGCAGCTATGGCGCAGAAACCGCGTTGCTTGCCAACCAGCTCACCCGCCTCGAAAACCTCGCCGACCTCTATAAAGCACTCGGCGGCGGTTTGAAACGCGAAACCGTTAGCCAACCTGCCGCGCAGCAGTAAGACTGTTCGAAATAAGCGGTATCAAAAACGTCGTCTGAAAACCGGATATCCAGTTTCCAGACGACATTTTTATGTCAGGGTTTGATTTTTGGGTGTTGGGCTAGAGGTCGTCTGAAATTGGAGATTCCATTTCAGACGACCTTTTGTCCATGAATGAAAAGGTGTCATCGGAAGAGGGGGCGCCAGCTTGGCTTTTTGTAATGCTCAGTTTGACGGGAATTCCGTTTCGTTCTCCATACAAACACAAAACCCGCTGTCGAGATAGCGGGTTTTGTGTTTTTCGGTTTTGAGTATCTGATAAATGGGAACGGTATTTCTCGTATATGCGCACTCCGAAGGTAATGAGACAAAAAGAAGAGGGGATAATCTGTCGTTTAATGGCTCGGAGCGGACGGCTTCCGAGTGGTTTTGATTATACGCTAATAGAAATAATTATCAATACTAAAAAGATAAGAAATTGTAAATTAATCCTAATACAATGAAAAATAATAAGATTTAATGAGTGGGGTTGGCGATGTTGAGAAGAAAACGAAATATAGTGGATTAAATTTAAATCAGGACAAGGCGACGAAGCCGCAGACAGTACAGATAGTACGGCAAGGCGAGGCAACGCCGTACTGGTTTAAAGTTAATCCACTATAAAAGTGGAAAAATTGGGATTGGTTTAAAGCGTTGGAATGGGAATGTTGAGGCTAACAAGCATGTGGAGCATTAGGGCGAGACTAGGCTACATCGCTTTGATTAAACGTTGATTTTCTGTATATGCTTGACTTTGAATGATTCAAACTCAAAGGGTCGTCTGAAAACGGATTTCAGACGACCCTTTGATTTATCTGGCAAACACGTTCAGAGGATTTGCGCAGAGACCTTAAACTTTGGTTTCTTCGGCTTGCTGTTCTTCTTGAGCGGCTTGTTCCGCTTTAATCGCTTCCAATGCGGCGAATTGTTCGGCAACGCCTTGCTCGATCTTGGACAGGCTGGCGGATTTTGCTTCGTGGTAGGCTTCTTCTAAGGCATAGCTGAAGCCGATATCGTCTGTACCGCCGTGGCTTTTGATGACAATGCCGCGCAGGCCGAGCAGAATGGCGCCGTTGAATTTGCGCGGATCCAGTTTGCTTTTCAGACCTTTCAGGGCGGGGAGGGCGGCGACGGCTGCCATTTTGTTGAACAGGTTGCGTTGGAATTCCTGACGGATGGCTCCGCTCATGAATTTGACCGCGCCTTCGATGGTTTTGAGCATGATGTTGCCGACAAAGCCGTCTGCGACAATCACGTCGGCTTCGCCGTACAGGACGCCGTTGCTTTCGATATTGCCGATGAAATTCAGTTTGCTGCTTTTGAGCAGTTTGAAGGTTTGTTTGACGGTGTCCGTGCCTTTGATGTCTTCGGTGCCGACGTTAAGCAGCCCAACGCGCGGGCTGTCTTTTTGCGGGTAGAGGGCTTGGAAGAGTTCGTTGCCGATGATGGCGAACTGCACGAGCTGTTCGGGCGTGCAATCGACGTTTGCGCCCAAATCGAGGGCGAGGGTCAGATGTTCGCTGTCGGATGGCAGGAATTTGGCGATGGCGGGGCGGTCGATGCCGGGAATGGTTTTGAGGACGAAGCGGGCGGTCGCCATAAGCGCGCCGGTATTGCCGGCGGATACGGCGGCTTGCGCGTTGCCTTCTTTGACTTGGTTGATGGCAATGCGCATGGAGGAGTCTTTTTTATTTTTCAGGGCAAGCTGCGGGGCTTCGTCCATGCCGACGACTTCGGAGGCGTGGAGCACGGTAATGCGCTCCATCGGCGCGTTGGCTGCGGAGAGGGCTTGGCGGACGGCGGATTCGTCGCCGACCATAATGAGGTGTACGTCTTGCTGCTGTTTCAAAAAGGCAAGGGCACCGGGGACGGTAACTGCGAGACCTGAGTCGCCGCCCATGGCATCTACGGCCAATGTAATCATGTTGTTCTCCGGTTTGTGTGGTGAAGGTGAATAGGGGCAGTATCGGCTGCCTCTGTGGGTTTATTCGGCTTCACAATCGGTTTCAGACGACCTTTGGACGATATGCGGTATGGAGGTCGTCTGAAAATGGGGTGTATGTGTGGTCGGGTGCTTCGGATTGAAGTGTTGCGTTCCACATTCTAATGCGTTTTATGAAGATGCGCTGAAAAGAGGCGAAATCGCGTTTTATCGGTGTTCTACGGATTTCGCTTTTGCTGTTTCGGAAGAAGGCGGACTTCTCCATCACGGGCTTATTTTTTGCCTTCGGCAGCGAGGCGGTTGTGCTCGTCGATGTCGAGTGCGTCCCAAGGGTAGTTGATCCACCAGTCTTCTACGGTAAGGCCGCTGAAGTAGGGGATGCCTTCGGGGATTTTACCGACTTTGGCTTTGATTTTTTCGTGCAGGACGGCAACGCCGACGGTGCCAAAATCTTCTTTTTGCAACTCGGTCAGGCAGAATTCCATGGTTACGCGGCTGTCGTCGACTTCATCGACGACGAGTACATTTTTGCCTTTCAATGCGTCGGGGACGGGGTCGAGCCATTGGACTTTTTTGACTTCTTCCGTTACCTGTCCTTCGTTGTCGCTGTCGTAATAGGCGGTGGTTACGGCGTAAATCGGGATTTCCAAAAAACAGCGCAGCATACGGGCGGGGATGAAGCCGCCGCCGCCGATGGCGATCATGGCATCGTATTTGACGCCTGAGTTTTGGATTTTTTCCGCCAACGCTTTGATCACGCGGTGGATGTCGTCGTAGGTGTACCAGATTTTCTGTTTCATGGCGATTCCCGATTGGATTGGGTGTATCAGTTTGAACTGTGAGGATTTCGTGCCGCATTTTGAAGCATGGTCAGGCATGAAGTCGGGCAGTTCGGATGTAATGTAAAAAAGCCAGCATTGCATGGCAATATTCTGGCTTTTTCAGTCAGTCGAATAAGATTATTCGCCTTTGGCTTTCACTACTTTACGACCGCGGTACATACCGTTGGGGGAAATGTGGTGCGGGCGGTGTACTTCGCCGGTTACGCTGTCAACAGACAGAGAAGGCGCGGTCAAAGCGTCGTGAGAGCGGTGCATACCGCGTTTAGAGGGGGATTTTTTGTTTTGTTGAACGGCCATTTCAAGCTCCTAGATAAATAAAACTGTGTCCTGGTTAACTGCTTTTCAAACCTGCTAAAACAGCAAAAGGGTTGGGTTTGTCCTGATTGACTTGTTCCAGCGTGGCATTGTCGCAGTTTTCGTGGCGCGGGGAGAAGGGGAGTGACATTAGGATTTGGTCTTCCACCAACCCGCGTACGTCGAGTTCTTTCTCAATCGGCATGCCTTCCAACTCTTCGTCGGCAAGCATTGCTTCATCCAAGTCCTCTTCATCGGCGAACAAAACAATGCGGCTGGTTTCGTCGAGCGTAAACGGCATGGGGCGGATACATCGTTGGCAAATCAGCGGCATATCGGCTTTGACGTTCAAATCGAGAAACAAACGCTGCAGTCGGTCGCGTCCGCCGCTAAGCGTAAACGACACTTTGGTTTGTTTGTCGGCCGGATAATCGTGCGAACGGACTCGTTCGTCCAATTCCTCAAGCAGGAAGCTGCCTTGCAGGGTCTGCTTTTCGGAGGCGAAAACTTCTGGGTCAATCAAATTAGGGTCTGACATAAACGGGGTATGATATAATTTCGACAGTCTAACGTCAATATTTTTAAGCAAAATATGAGTGCAAAACTGCCTTTGATATTGGGTTCGGGTTCGGTGTTCCGCCGCGCGCAGCTCGAACGTTTGGGCATTGATTTTCAAACTGTCGCGCCTGATTTCGACGAAACGCCTGCTGCGGGTGAAAACGCGGCGGATACTGCCTTGCGTTTGGCGGAAGGGAAGGCGCGTTCGCTGGCGGGTCGATTCCCTGGCGCGTTGGTGATCGGCGCAGACCAAGTGGCGTGGTGCAATGACCGCCAGTTGGGTAAGCCGATGAACGTCGCAAATGCACAACAAATGCTCAGGGATTTGAGCGGCAGAAAGATTGAATTTTACAGCGCAATCGTGCTTTTGAATACTGCTTCGGGCCGTATTCAACGTCATGTCGATAACACATCGGTCGTGATGCGTACGCTGACAGACGGGCAGATTGAACGTTATCTGGCGCGCGAACCGGACGCGGTTTACTGCGCGGGTGCGGCGAAGAGCGAGGGCTTGGGCGCGGCGTTGCTGGAGCGCATAGACAGCAGCGACCCGAACGCGCTTATCGGTTTGCCTATCTTCAAACTGGTCGAGTTTTTAAAAAACGAAGGCGTAGAAATCATTTAGGTCGTCTGAAAACAGCCGTCTGACAGTTTCAGACGACCTTCCGTATAGGAAATCCATCATGTCCCCGATTCTTTACTTGATTCCCACCCCTTTGGGTGCGCCCGATACGCCTTGCCTGCTGCCACACGAACAGGCGCAGATTACCGGCTTGACCGATTTCGTGGTTGAGGCCGAAAAAACCGCCCGCGCCCATTTGAAACATTTGGGTATCATGACCCCCATCCGCGAGCTGAACCTGCAAACCCTCAATGAACACACCGACTTAAAACCCTGCCCGAACTTCTGAAACCTTTGCAGGAAGGGCGCAGCATGGGCATCCTCAGCGAAGCGGGTTGTCCCGCGGTTGCCGATCCCGGCGCGAATCTGGTGGCATTGGTGCACCGGCACGGCTATGAAGTCCGTCCGCTGGTCGGCCCGTCCAGCCTGTTGCTGGCGTTGATGGCGTCAGGGGCGAACGGGCAGAATTTCGCGTTTAAAGGCTATCTGCCGTCGGAGAAAAGCGAGCGTATTGCCGCTTTGAAGAGCTTGGAACAGCGTTCCCGTCAGCAAAACGAAACCCAGCTTTTCATCGAAACACCTTACCGCAACGACGCGCTGCTCGCCGACGCGCTGGAAACCTTGCACCCCGAAACCCGCCTCTGCACCGCAACCGACCTGACTTTGCCGTCGCAGGAAATCATCAGTCAAACCGTTGCCGCTTGGCGGAAACTGAAAACGCTGCCGAATTTGAAAAAACGCCCGACGATATTTGTGTTGCACGCGGGTTAGGAAAGTAGGGATGGGCGGTTGCACGGATTAGCCCGCCATACTGAAAAAAGGTCGTCTGAAACTTTCTATACAAGGTTTTCAGACGACCTTTACTTTATAGTGGATTAAATTTAAATCAGGACAAGGCGACGAAGCCGCAGACAGTACAGATAGTACGGAACCGATTCACTTGTGCTTCAGCACCTTAGAGAATCGTTCTCTTTGAGCTAAGGCGAGGCAACGCCGTACTGGTTTAAAGTTAATCCACTAAACTTTTACTTGAAGCCGTGTTTGCCGCTCCTTCTGATGATGGAGCGACTTGTTGACGAGTGACGATAGGGGTGGTTACGGTGAGGGTAGGGTCAGCAGGTATAGGGATGTGACGGACGGGAAGAGGGCGGGTAAAATAGGAATGTTGCAGAATAAAATACACAAAGAGATAGTAAAC
>CAKMQH010000229.1 GCA_927911515.1 uncultured Neisseria sp. | reverse complement strand
CCCGAATCGCCGCCCTGCCCGACCACCTCGTCAACCAAATCGCCGCCGGCGAAGTGGTCGAACGCCCCGCCAACGCCCTCAAAGAAATCGTCGAAAACAGCATAGACGCAGGCGCGACGGCGATTGAAGTCGAGCTGGCGGGCGGCGGCATCCGCCTCATCCGCGTCAGCGACAACGGTGGCGGCATCCACCCCGACGACATCGAGCTTGCGCTCCACCGCCATGCCACCAGCAAAATCAAAACCTTAAACGATTTGGAACACGTCGCCAGCATGGGCTTTCGCGGCGAAGGCTTGGCAAGCATCGCCTCCGTCAGCCGCCTGACCCTGACCAGCCGCCAAGACGGCAGCGCGCACGCGACCCAAGTCAAAGCCGAAGACGGCAAACTCAGCAGCCCCACCGCCGCCGCCCACCCCGTCGGCACCACCATCGAAGCCGCCGAACTCTTCTTCAACACTCCCGCGCGCGCAAGTTCCTCAAATCCGAAAACACCGAATACGCCCACTGCGCCACCATGCTCGAACGCCTCGCGCTGGCGCATCCGCACATCGCCTTCTCGCTCAAGCGCGACGGCAAACAAGTGTTCAAACTCCCCGCCCAAAGCCTGCACGAACGCATAGCCGCCATCGTCGGCGAAGACTTTCAGGCGGCATCCTTAGAAATCGACAGCGGCAACGGTGCGCTGCGGCTCTACGGTGCCATCGCCAAACCCACTTTCGCCAAAGGCAAAACCGACAAACAATACTGCTTCGTCAACCACCGCTTCGTGCGCGACAAAGTCATGCTCCACGCCGTCAAACAGGCATACCGCGACGTATTGCACAACGCCCTCACTCCCACCTTCGTCCTCTTCCTCGACCTGCCGCCTGAAGCCGTGGACGTCAACGTCCACCCCACCAAAACCGAAATCCGCTTCCGCGACAGCCAGCAGGTACACCAACTCGTGTTCCACACCCTCAACAAAGCCCTCGCCGACACCCGCGCCAACTTGACCGAAAGCGTCGGCAACGCAGGCGAAGTGTTGCACGAAATCACAGGCATCCGTCCCGCAGCAACGTCGTCTGAAAACGAGCCTAGCGAGTTCCACTCAACCCAAACCGCGTCGTCTGAAAACATTTTCGCCGCCGCACCAAACACACACGCCTCCGAACCGCGCAACGCCTTCGGTTCCGACAAAACCGCCCCCATGCCCTATCAGGCAGCACGCGCGCCGCAACAGCGCAGCCTGTCCCTGCGCGAAAGCCGCGCCGCCCTCAACACCTACGCCGAACTCTTCAAAAACACCGCAGCCGATGAAGCCGATATCGAGTTGGCACAATTCGAACAAGCCCGCTTCGGCAGCACATCCGCCACGTCTCTGAAATCCCCGCACGCAGCTTTTCAGACGACCCCAAACCCGAACTGCCGCCGCTCGGCTTCGCCATCGCCCAACTATTAGGCATCTACATCCTCGCCCAAGCCGAAGACAGCCTGCTGCTCATCGACATGCACGCCGCCGCCGAGCGCGTCAACTACGAAAAAATGAAACGCCAGCGGCAGGAAAACGGCAACCTGCAAAGCCAACGCCTGCTCATCCCCGTTACCTTCGCCGCCTCCCACGAAGAATGCGCCGCCCTCGCCGACCACGCCGACGCACTGGCAGGCTTCGGACTAGAACTGTCCGACATGGGCGGCAACACCCTCGCCGTCCGCGCCGTCCCCGCCATGCTCGGCAAAGCCGACGTCGTCTCGCTCGCCAAAGACGTATTGGGCGAACTCGCCCAAGTCGGCAGCAGCCAAACCATCGAAGAACACGAAAACCACATCCTCGCCACCATGTCCTGCCACGGCTCCGTCCGCGCCGGCCGCCAACTCACCCTGCCCGAAATGAACGCTCTCCTGCGCGACATGGAAAACACCCCGCGCAGCAACCAATGCAACCACGGCCGCCCGACCTGGGTGAAACTGACGCTGAAAGAACTGGACGCACTGTTCTTACGCGGACAGTGAAGTTGATAAAAAATAAAGGTCGTAAATCCCAATATGAGGGATGGTTTCGTCACCACACCCACATACATGTAAATGGCCAATACCATCCGAGTATTAAATACCAATACACATCAACAGGGATAAGCCCACTGTTAAATTCATAACCTACAAAGAATCTCCACACAACTTCATAGTTTATCTACATTCCCTGAATATTATCTATTTGCTAGAATATTTCCATTTACCATCCTTAACTTTATTCTCAGGAAACCCCATGCCCCACCAAACCGAGCTGATTAAGAAACTTCAGGAAATCTTCCAAATCGACCGAGCCGACCTTGATTTCGGCATTTACCGTATTTTAAACAGCCGTTCGCATGAAATCGGCGATTATCTGCAAAACAAATTACCCGCCAAAAATCAGGCTGCGTTTTCCGCGTCCGGCCAAACGCAGATTGACGGCTGGAAACGGGAATTGGCGGAAGCCGAAAAGGTAGCCGCAGACTTGGGCGCAAACCCTTCCGACCTGCCAAAAGTCAAGGAATTAAAAGGTAAAATCGCCGTCGCGCAAAAAAGCGGGGGCGGCGGGTGAAGCGGCGGTTTACAACCATTTGCTCACCTTCTTTTCGCGCTACTACGAAGAAGGCGACTTCATCAGCCAACGCCGCTACAAGGGCGACACCTACGCCGTGCCGTACAGCGGCGAAGAAGTGCTGCTGCACTGGGCGAACAAAGACCAGTATTACACCAAATCGGGCGAGAACTTCAGCAACTACCGCTTCAAACTTTCAGACGGCCGCGAAGTATTTTTCCGCCTAACCGCAGCCGACACCGCCAAAGACAACCGCAAAGACAACGACACCGCCCGCGTATTTGCGCTGGCACAAGAGCGCGTGATTGAAAAAGAAGACGACAACGGCGACATTTACGAAGAAGCGGTTTATCCCGTCCGCGAAATTTCAGACGCTTCGGGCGGCAAAACGCTGGAAATCCGCTTCGAATACATCGTTGCGCCCAAAGGCGAGAAGAAGCCGCAGGAAAAGCCAACGAAAACACCATCGCCACGCTTAAAAACCTCATCGGCGAAGATTGGCAAGCCGTTTGGCAGCCTGCACCGACCGAGAAAAACCCAAACCGTACGCTGTTGGAAAAGCAACTTGCCGACTACACCGCCAAAAACACCGCCGATTATTTCATCCACAAAGACTTGGGCGGCTTTTTGCGCCGCGAATTGGATTTTTACATCAAAAACGAAGTGATGGACTTGGACAACATCCAAGACGCGCCCACCTTCGCCAACATCGAAGGCAGCCTGCACCAAATCCAAACACTGCGCGCCATCGCCCGAGAAATCATCGATTTCCTCGCCCAACTGGAAGATTTTCAGAAAAAGCTGTGGCTGAAAAAGAAATTCGTCGCCAAAAGCCACTGGCTCATCACGCTGAACCATATTCCCGCCGATATGCTAAAAACCGTGTTTGCCAATGCCAAACAGCGCGAATCATGGAAAATCTTTTTGCAATCAATGATTTACCCCCCCGATGAAAATCCGGATTCCTTTGCCGAATCAAACCCTTATCTGACGGTTGATACGTCCCTTTTCCCTGCTTCCTTTCAAACCGCGCTTCTTGCCGCACTCTCCAACGACCATGATTTAGATGAAGCCACAGACGGCCTGCTCATCCATTCCGACAATTTCCAAGCCCTGAACCTCTTGCAGGCGCGTTATCGTGGACAGGTGAAATGTATTTATATTGATCCGCCGTATAACACAGGTGATGACGGCTTTGTTTACAAAGATAATTACAAAAGTTCAAGTTGGCTTTCCATGATGGAAAATCGTGTTTTACTGGCACGAAATTTATTAGCGGAAAACTCTGCCCTGTTTTGTCAAATTAGCGACATTGAGAATACAAACTTAAATAAACTGATGGTTTCTGTCTTTGGTATTGAAAACCATCGAGAAACCATATCCGTTGTTACCTCAAGTAAAAGCGGTGTTAATGCTATCAATGTTAAACGCGGAGAACGATTATTTAAAATCAAGGAATACTTACATTTTTTATTCTAATCATCCCAGTTTTCGCTTCTATCCATTTTATACGCCTGATACATATAACAAAAACTACAAGTGGGAGATTTTTCAGAATGAACAGGGTTTATGGACGGTTACTAATTTGTCCGATCTTAAAAAAGAAAGTGAACTTATTGATTACGCATTAAAAAACCCTACCCATATTTACTCTATTGAGAAAAACAATAGTAAAGCGGGTGAAGCAATGAAAGCCATTTTGGAAAAAAGCAAAGTAAGCCAAAAAGTAGAAACATTTACAGACCAATTTGGCGTTACTAAATTAATTTATCAAGGTGGTGTATGTGTTTCACTGGCTGAACGAGTTATTCAAGAAAATGGTAAAAATGTTTTTGGCGTTTAGGTTCTGATATTTGGGATGATATTGGACAGGCTGCAAAATCAGAAGGTGGTGTCTCCTTTGATAATGGCAAGAAACCAGAAAAACTCTTAAAACGAATTATTGAAATGACCAGTCAAAAAAGCGACTTTGTATTAGATTATTTCTCTGGCAGTGGAACGACTGCATGTGTCGCACAAAAATTAGGAAGGAAATGGATTGGTATAGAACAAGGTGAATATTTTAGAAATGTACTTTTAACTAGGGTACAAAAAACTTTATTTGGAGAACAAACAGGTATTTCAAAGTCAATTAATTATACTGGCGGCGGAATAGTCAAAGTCCTAAAACTGGAAAGCTACGAAGACACGCTGAACAACCTGGTGTTAAAAGACAACGGCGATTTGTTTGCCAAATTGAATGACGGCGCGAAGGAAGATTATCTCTTGCGCTATATGCTGGCCGACCAAAGCCGCGATTCGCTGCTCAATACTGATGTTTTCAGACGGCCTTTCAATTATCAGATGGACATCGCCACCGATTCGGCGGGCGCGTGCGAACGGGTGAACATCGATTTGGTGGAAACGTTTAATTACCTGCTGGGCCTGCGCGTCCATGCCGTCAAAGACCGCATTGAAAAAGACGGCTATCTGGCCGTGGAAGGGACGCTGCCGGACGGGGAAACCGCGCTGGTGCTTTGGCGCGATTGCGAAAAGGTGGGATACGAAGGTTTGGATGCGCTGTTAGGCCGTCTAAAAATCAACCCGCAAGATTCTGAATACGATACGGTGTATATCAACGGCGACCACAACATCGCCACGGTGTGGGAAAACGAAAACGGCGTTTCAGGTCGTCTGAAAATCCGCCAGATTGAAAGCGAGTTTATGGCGTTGATGTTTGGGGAGGCGCAATAATGGCGAAAAAACCGACTTTCCACGACCATCTGATTTTAAACCGCTGGCTGCTCTCGCTGTTCCACAAAAAAGATTTGGCGACACTCAAGGCGCAGATGGGCGGCGACGAATACGAAGGCGAAGCCAATGACGGCCAAAGCGGCTTCTTCCACCAATTGACGGGTGTTTTGTTTTTCGGCGAAGGTTCTGCCTTGTCGGAAAAGATTTGCGCCGCTATGATTTGAACGTGTTGCGCCATTGGTGGCAAATCACGCAAAAGCGCAATAAAATCTACCATCAGGAATTGAAGCTGAAATATTTCCAATATCTGTCGCTGATTTTTACCGAGATTTATCTGGATTGGTATTTCAACCGTCGCGATGCGCTGCTGGAGGCGTTGAACAAACAGCTTGAACAATATCAAAACGAAACGGGTAAGGCGGCGGAAAAGTTCGCGCCCTATCAGGCGGAAGATTTGAATATGACCGCCTTTTGGAACGCTACGGGCAGCGGCAAAACACTGTTAATGCACGTCAATATTCTGCAGTATTTGGAATATGCGGACAAAAAACCTGACAAAATCATCGTCTTGACCCCGCGAGAAGGCTTGAGCAGGCAACACGTCGCGGATTTGGCTTTGTCGGGTTTCGGCGCGTCTTTGTTTGCCGAAAACGGGCAGTCTTCGCAATATGCGTTTGATTGGTCGGCGGACAAAATCAAAGTGGAAGTCATCGATATTCACAAGCTGGGCGACAAATCGGGTGAAAAAACCGTGGCGGTAGAAGCCTTTGCGGGCAGTAATCTGGTTTTGGTGGATGAAGGACACAGCGGCTCGAGTGCAACCGACGGCGCATGGCTGAAACGGCGCGAAGCCTTAACCAAAGGCGGCTTTTCCTTTGAGTATTCGGCAACTTTGGGGCAGGCGGTGGCGGGCAAAAAGAATGCCTTGCGCGAAAAATACGCCAAATCCATTTTGTTCGACTATTCCTACAAATATTTCTACGCCGACGGCTACGGCAAGGAAAGCCTGATTCTAAACCTGAAAAAAGGCGCGTATTTCGCCGAACATGAAAAGCTGTATTTCACCGCCTGCCTGCTGTCGTTTTATCAACAGATGTATCTGTACCGGAAACACGAAAGCAGCCTGCACGTTTGGAATATCGAAAAGCCTTTGATGATTTTTGTCGGGAAAAGCGTTGCCGATAAAACCAGCGGCAAAGAAACGGAAGACCAGAAGACGGAAAAGTCGGACGTGTTCCGCGTGTTGTCGTTTTTGGCGTTTTTCCTGAACGAACGGCAGCGAGTGGAAGGTTATTTGGCGGATTTGGTGGCGGACAAGGCAAGGCTTTTGGACGATAAAGACAACAATATCTTCCTGCGCCGTTTCGCGCCCTTGATAGATTTTGCCGGCAATTCGGCGGCTTTGTACGACGATATTCTGCGTTTGGTGTTCAATGCCGAAAGCGGCGGGCGTTTGCAACTGAAACAGCTTAAAAAGGCAGACGGCGAATTGTCGCTGTCGGTCGGCGGTTTCCCCGCATTCGGCGTCATCAATATCGGCAATGCGGCGGATTTTGCCAAATCGGGCGAAAACTATCGCAATGAATTCGATACTTCGGGCGATGAATTTTCAGGCAGCCTGTTTGATACGATTAACGCTTCTTCCGGCAATATCAATATTTTAATCGGCTCGAAAAAATTTACCGAAGGCTGGTCGAGCTGGCGCGTTTCCACGATGGGGCTTTTGAACATGGGCAAAAGCGAGGGCAGCCAGATTATCCAGCTTTTCGGGCGCGGCGTGCGGCTCAAGGGACAGGGCTATTCGCTCAAGCGCAGCCTGCCGGGCGAGCGTCCGCACGGCGTACATCTGGAAAAGCTGGAAACACTCAATATTTTCGGCATCAACGCCGACTATATGGAAAAATTCCGCGAATATCTGGCGGAAGAAGGCGTGGATACCGAAGATATCATCACGCTGGACTTTAAAGTTCAGCCCAATCTGCCGCAGGGCGTGAAATTGCGGACTTTGGCTTTGGACGACGAATACAAGGGCAACCGCCAAAAAAGTTTCAAGCGCAGCATGAATGTGGATTTGTTTGAAATCCCCGAACAATGGCGCGGCAAAATCAAGCCGCCTTTTGCCGTGTTGGACTGTTATCCGCGCATTCAGGCACTTGCCAGCAAGGGCAATCAGATTGCCCAATCCAAAGACAGGCAGAAACAGACGGCTGCGCTGAACAGCAACCTGTTTGAACTGTTCGACTGGGACAGGATTTACCTGAAATTGCAGCAGCACAAGCTTTTGCAGTCTTGGAACAATCTTCGTTTGGACAAAGGTCGTCTGAAAACTTTTGCCGAAACAACCGGCTGGTACAAACTCTATATCCCGTCATCCGAATTGGCAGTGCAATCCTTTGCCGACGTGAAAAAGCAGGAAGGTCTTTTGATCGAATTGCTGCTGAACTATGCAGATGCGTTTTACAAGTCGCTCAAAGCCGCCTACGAAGGGCAGTTTTACCGCGAGAAAATCGTGGACGAAAAAAACGGTTCCATGCTCGACAGCTATCTGTTCTCCATCAACAAAACAGAAGACGGCGGCGGCTATGAAGCCAAATTGAACGATTTGAAACGCCGCGTGGAATCGGGCGAATTGGCGGAGATGGTGGGCTGGACTGCACCGAATGTGGAAGCCATCTGCTTTGACCCGCATCTGTTTTACCCGATTATGGTGTTGGAAAACAAAGAGGCTTTGCCCTTTACCATGAAGCCGCTGTCCATGAATGAAGAGAGCGAAATTCAGTTTGTGAAGGATTTACAAAAGGCGGCGAGGGAAAAAGGTCGTCTGAAAGAATGGACGGGGGACAAGGATTTGTATCTCCTGCGAAATGCGGCAAACAAAGCCAAGGGCTTGGGTTTTGCGCTGGCGGGCAATTTCTATCCCGATTTTTTGTTGTGGCTGGTGGACAGGGAAAGCGGCAGGCAATGGCTGACCTTCATCGACCCCAAAGGCATACGCCACATGACGTGGGAACATCCGAAATTCGGTTTGGCGGATGATGTGAAAAAGCTGGAACAGTCTTTGAATCTGCAAGATTTGACGTTGAACAGCTTTATTTTGTCCGTTACACCGTATAAGGGCTTGCCGGACGACGGCGCGGCAGCCGTGTTCGACAAAACCGAAGACGAGTTCCGCGAAAAACATATCCTGTTTATGGAAGACGAAAATTATCTGCAAACCATGTTCGACATGATTTTAAACGGGGATAAGGTATGAATATCACGCCGCATCAGGCCAAATATTACGCGCACCAGCTTTTATGCCAAAAAAGCGGCGACGAGCGGCTTTCTCAGGCGTTGTTTGATGCGCAGGTGGATTTACAGCCGCACCAAATCGATGCCGCATTGTTTGCTTTGGAAAACCCTTTGCGCGAAGGCGTGTTGCTGGCGGACGAAGTGGGTTTGGGTAAAACTATAGAAGCAGGTTTGGTATTGTGCCAGCTTTGGGCGGAACGCAAACGCCGCCTGTTGGTGGTCTGCCCCGCCGCGTTGAGAAAGCAATGGCAGGCGGAATTGCGGGAAAAGTTTTCGTTGCCGTCTTTGGTGCTGGACAAAGCAGTTTTAAAGCAGCAAAACCGCAGTCTGACCGATTTTCTGACTTCGCAAGCGGGCAGGCAGGTTTTGGTGGTTTCCTATGAGTTTGCCGCCAAATGTGCTGCTGAAATCAATGCCGCCGGCTGGGATTTGGCGGTATTTGATGAAGCGCACAAATTGCGCAATGTCTATAAAGGCGGCAGTAAGCAGGCGCAAACGCTTTTAAATGCGTTTGCAGGCAGTCAAAAACTGCTGCTTTCCGCCACCCCGCTTCAAAACTCGCTGATGGAATTTTACGGCTTGTCGCTTTTTCTGGACGAACATTTGTTCGGCAGTAAAAAGGAATTTCAAAAGTGTTTTATCAATCGCGGTGATACGGATGAATTGCGGACGCGCTTATCGCCTTATGTGAAACGCACGCTCCGCAAGGATGTGTTGGAATATATCCGATACACCCGCCGCCACACCATCACGCAAAATTACCGCCCGAACGATGACGAATACGCGCTTTACATGGCGGTTTCCGATTTTTTGGCCAAAGGTGAATCCTACGCCCTGCCCAAACGGCAAAGGCATTTGACGGGACTCGTTTTACGCAAGCTGTTGGCTTCTTCCACACCCGCCCTTTCCGGGACGCTGGGCGTTATCCGACAAAGGCTGGATACAATGCAAAAAACAGCCCAAAGGCCGTCTGAAAGCCTGCTTGCCGCCTTGGGCGAAGATTTGGAAGACTGGGAAGCGTTTGATGATGACGAAAACGACGGCGATGCAGAACACATAGACTTCAAACTACTGGCGGCGGAAATCGCCGAAATGGACGGCTTCATCAAACATGCCCGTACCCTAACGCATGACAGCAAAGCTCAAGCATTGCTGCAAGCCTTGAAAACCGGTTTGCAAAAAATGCAGGAAACAGGTGCGGCGGACAAGGCTGTGATTTTACCGAATCGGTACGCACCCAAGAATACCTGTTTGAATTTTTGGAAAAAAACGGTTACGAAGGGCAAATCGTACTGTTTTCCGGCAGCAACAAACATCCCGACAGCCAACGGCGTTATAAGGCGTGGCTGGATAAAAACGCGGGCAGCCAGCACCACACCGGCTCGCCCGCCGTGGACAAACGCACCGCGTTAATTGATGCCTTTAAAAATCAGGCAAAAATCATGATTGCCACCGAATCCGCCGCCGAAGGCGTAAACCTGCAATTTTGTTCGCTGCTCATCAACTACGATTTGCCGTGGAATCCGCAGCGCATCGAACAGCGTATCGGCCGCTGCCACCGCTACGGGCAAAAATCGGATGTCGTGGTAATTAATTTTTTGAATACCCGCAACGATGCCGACCGCCGCGTGTTGGAACTTTTAACCGACAAATTCAAACTGTTTGACGGCGTATTCGGCGCATCTGACGAAATACTGGGCAAGATTTCAGACGACCTGGATTTTGAAAAGAGAATATTGGAAATTTACGACACCTGCCGCACGCCCGAAGCGATTCAGACGGCCTTCGACCGGCTGCAACAGGAGCTGGAAAGCCAAATTGCCGAGACGCGGAAACTGGCGGAAGAGCGGCTGTTGGAATATTTCGATACTGACGTGCACGACCGATTCAAAACCCGTTTGCAGCAAACCCGCGAGCGTCTGGACGATTTTCAACGCTGGTTCTGGCTGGCCAGCCGCCTCGCCTTAAACAACTACGCCGACTTCAATCCGCAAAGCTACCGCTTCGACCTGAAAACCGCCCCCGAGCCACATTTGCATTTGGGTGCATACCGCCTGCTCAAAGACGATGACGAAACCGCCGCCCTGCACCGCCCGAATACCGATTTGGGGCAATGGTGCATAGCCCAATGTAAAACCGCTGACACGCCGGATGCCGAAATCACATTCGACTACGGCGGTTACAGCGGCGGCAAAATCAGTATTTTGGCTCAAAACCAAGGCAAAAGCGGCTGGCTTTCGGTGGAAAAAATCAAAATTCACTCCCAAGCCGACACCTTTGAAACCCTGCTGTTTACCGCCAGCACCGACGACGGCGAATGGCTGGACGACGATTTTTGCCAAAAACTCCTTCTGCTTGGCGCGAAACAAACCAGCCGAACCCAAGCAGTCCCATCTGACATTGCTCAAAGTGCCGAACTGCGGCGCGACAGCTTCTTTGCCCAATACCAAGAACAAAACAGTCAACATTACCGCGAGCGTGTTTTACAATTCAACCGCTGGGCGGAAGACCAAAAAGCCGCCTTGGGCGACGAATTGGAAGAAATCAAAACAAAAATCAAAAACGCCAGACGGGAACGCGATTTGGTGCAAAACACCGCAGAATTGGCGCAATACGAAGAAAAAATCCGCAAACTGGAACAGCAAAAACGCCGTTTAAGAAACACTCTTGATAATAAAGAAGACGAGATTGATGAGAAGCATGAAACGTTAATCAGAGAGTTACGTACTCAAACAGCTTTTAAAGCTGAATCCAAGATTTTGTTCTCTATCAAATGGAAAATTGTTTAAACCTGATGTATCAGTAAAATATTATCTTCGGCCACCCTAGCTTTTCAGACGACCTATTCCTTCCCAAACCACCTATTTCCTCTTCTTCAGCAGCCTCAACGCGTTGCCCACTACAAACAGCGAGCTGAGGCTCATGCCTAATGCAGCGATCCAGGGTTTGACGTAGCCCAAGACGGCGAGTGGGACGGCGATGATGTTGTATGCGCTTGCCCAGGCGAGGTTTTGGCGGATGATTTCGCGCGTGCGGCGGGCTTGGGCGATGGTGGCGGGTAGGATGTTCAAGTCGTCGTTGAGCAAGACCAAATCGGCGCCGTCGCGTGCGACATCGGCGCCTGCTGCGACGGCGGCGGATACGTCGGCTTGGGCAAGGACGGGGGCGTCGTTGATGCCGTCGCCGACCATCAAGACTTTTCTGCCCTGTTTCTGCAAGTCTTCAACATAAGCGAGTTTATCTTCGGGCGAGGCTTCGGCGCGGTAGGTGTCCAAACCGAGTGCCTGCGCGACTTGTGCGACAGCATTTGCGCGGTCGCCGCTGAGTAGGTGCGTGCGGATACCTTGTTGTTTAAGGATGTCGAGCATGGCGGCGGCGCTGTCTTTGATTTGGTCTTCGAGCAGGAAGACGGCTTGGAAACCGCTTTGGTTGCCGAGAAACACCATGCTGCCTGCGTGTTCGATGTTGGCGGCTTCGTCAGGCAACACGCCGGCTATTCCGGCGACGAAATCGGCGCGGCCCAATGCCCAAACTTGGGTTTCGCCTTTATAGGTCATTTGCGCGCTGACACCTTGTCCGATACGGTTGACGCGTTGGGAGACTGTGTATTCGGGCGCAGGGGCGGGGTCGTCTGAAAGCGTGTGGTTCAAGATGGCGCGGGCAATGGGGTGTTCGGATTGTTGCTCTAAAGCTTTTGCGGCGGCGAGCGCTTCTTCTATTTTCAGACGACCTAAGTTAATGATTCGGCTGACGGACAGTTGTCCTTTGGTCAGCGTGCCGGTTTTGTCGAACACGACATCGTCGATTTGGGCGAGCGTTTCGAGGCTTTGTTTGCCGCTGATTAACACGCCTTCGTCGGCAAGCGCGCCTGTGGAGGCGGCAAGCGCAGTCGGCGTGGCAAGCGAAAGTGCGCACGGACAAGTGATAACGAGCAGTGCGACGGTAATCCACAGGGCAGTTTGCGCGTCGGCATACCATGCCCAGCCGATGAAAACGGGGATGGCAAGCAGCAGCTCGCCAAACACGAAGCTGGAGGCGTATTTCTCGGCAAGCTCGGCGGCGCGCGGTTTTTGGGCGAGCGCGCGGTCGAGCAGTTTGACGATGTGCGACAAGCGCGTGTTGTTGCCGGTGCGGTCGGTGCGGATAACAAGCGGGCTGCCCGTATTGAGCGTGCCTGCGGTAACGTTTTCAGACAACCTTTTGACGACGGGCAGGCTCTCGCCCGTCAACATGGCTTCGTCCACTTCGCTCTCGCCGGACAACACCGTGCCGTCCACAGGAATGACTTCGCCGGGTTTGACGACGATCACGTCGCCCGCCTGAAGCTGTACAACCGCCGCTTCTTCAATTTCCTCGCTGTCGGGATAAGACGGAAGGCGGTGGCAGAACGCGGGAACGAGTTTCACCAGCCGCTCCGCCGCATCCCCTGCCCTGCGCCTTGCGATTTGTTCCATAAACCGCCCACCCAACAGGAAAAACAGTAACATAGCGATGGATTCGAAATACATCCCCTGCCCCGCATTTACGGCAAGGCTGTAAATGCCCGCGACAAAGGTCATCACAACCGCAATCGCAATCGGCGTATCCATGCCGACGCGGCGGTTTTTCCAATCGCGCCACGCGCCGCGGTAAAACGGCAACGCGCTGTAAAACACGACGGGCAGCACCATCAAAAAGCCGCCCCAGTGCAGGATTTCCAAAAACAGCGGCTCAATGTCGCCGCCGTAAAGATACGTCGGCACGGCAAACATCATCGTCTGCATCATGCCCAAACCCGCGACCGCCAGCCTGACGATAAACTGTTTGCGCTCTTTCTGCGCCTGCGCCTCGACTTTTTGCGCATCGTAAGGCGCGGCGGTATAACCTGTTTTGCGGATTTTCAAAAGAATGTCCGACAGCGCGATTTTGCCCTCGTCCCACACCACGCGGCAGCGGTGCGTACTGTAATTCAAATCCACACGCACCACGCCTGCCGTCCGTAAAAGCTGCTGCTCAATCAACCATACGCACGCCGCACATGTAATGCCGCCCAGCATCAACACCGCCTCGCGTTCATCCCCTTCCCCGACCTCGACAAAATCCGCCTGCACTTCGGGCAAATCGTACAATTTCAGTTGCGACAACACTTCCGGCGGCGGTAATTCGGATTTTTCCGCGTCGGCGGTACGTTGTTTGTAATAATTGCCCAAACCTGCATCAATAATGCTCTGCGCCACCGCCTGACAACCCGCGCAGCAGGTTTCATGGTCTTCATTTTCGTAGCGGACGGTCAAATGGAGGTGTTCGGGGACTTCCAGACCGCAATGGAAACAGGTTCTTTCCGTTTGATTCATAATATGTGCCTGATGGTGTGCCGACAGATGGTTTGCCGTTGCAAACTTGGATTTAAAATGTTTAAAAATGTAAACTTTATTAAAGTGTCGCTTTTTAGCAGATTTTTAAAAATATTTTACAAAACGTTTATTTTAAAACAATTTGCATATTTTTATTACTTTTATTTATATTTTTCAATAATATAACCTCTCATCAACAGACGAACGGTTACGTTCTGATACCGCATATCGTGCGAATTTACCGATTATTTTAATGTAAAAACGGAACTTTTTTGAAAAAACGCACTACATTTTTGTTGACCGACTCAATTTGAAGCTGCATACTATGCGCATATTCCGTACAAACAGTGCGGTAAAAAATACAAAACATTACGCTTTTACACAAAAATTTCCATTAACTACTTACTTGGGAAAACATCATGATTGACCGCCTGCTACCTATTTTTGCCGTTATCGGCATCCTGTCCAGCGTCGCCTACCTGAGCTTGGCGGCATGGATGATTTACGAAAACGTTATGAAAAAACGCCGCCTCCTTCCTTTCTAAGCGGTAAACCCTTTAAACGGCCGTTTGGAAATAAAGATAAACCCTCCCTGATTTATCTTTGTTTTCCAAACGGCCTTTATTTTCAGACGACCTTTTGAAACACGCGGAGGCAAACGATAATCGAAATCGAAATTTGACCCGCCGCCCTTCCTATACAGAAACAACGGCAGTCATCCTCCTGTTTTTATTTGGCTTCACGGTTTTCAGACGACCTCTTGCCACCGTTTTCCAATGCCCGCTCAATCATCGCCTCGCGCAGAGCGTCCAAGCCCAGACTTTTTGTCACCGAAATATTCACGCCGACGGCGCGTCCCGAATTGTCCCGCAACACGCCCGCCCTGCGCACGCCTTCCGGCAGCAGGTCGATTTTGTTGTACACGACAAGCTGCGGCACTTCATGCGCGCCGATTTCTTCCAAAACCACATTCACATCGTCCATCTGCCGCTCGAAATCGGGATTGGACGCATCAACGACGTGCAGCAACACATCCGCCAAAGCCGTTTCCTCCAGCGTCGCCGAAAATGCCGACACCAGCTTGTGCGGCAAATCGCGGACGAACCCGACCGTATCCGTCAGAATCACACCCGCCTCGTGCGACAGGAACAAACGCCGCGCCGTCGTATCCAGCGTGGCGAAAAGCTGATCTTTCGCCAACACGTCCGCCTTGGTCAGACGGTTGAACAGGCTGGATTTGCCCGCGTTGGTATAGCCGACGATGGCAAACGTTTTCAGACGACCTTCCATCCGCGATTTGCGGCGCGTGGCACGTTGTTTTTTCACTTGCGCCAACTGCTTTTTCAACGCCGTGATTTTCTGCCCGATTAAGCGACGGTCTGTTTCCAACTGCGTCTCGCCCGGCCCTTTCAGGCCGATACCGCCCTTCTGGCTCTGCAAATGCCCGTAGCCGCGCACCAGCCGCCCGCTCAAATGGTTCAACTGCGCCAACTCCACCTGCAATTTACCCTCTTGCGATTGGGCGCGTTTGGCAAAAATCGCCAAAATCAGACCCACACGGTCGAGGACGCGGCATTGCAGGATTTTTTCTAAATTGTGCTCCTGCGTCGGCGTCAATTCATGGTTGAACACCGCCAAGCCGATATCGTGCAGCTTCACCGCCGCCGCCAGCTCCTCCGCCTTGCCCGTGCCGACGAAATAAGCCGTATGCGCCTTGTCGCGCTTGGCGGTTTCCCGCAACACCAGCTCGCCGCCTGCCGCCGCGACCAATTCCGCCGCCTCGTCCAAGGTCGTCTGAAAAGTCCGCTCGCGCACTTCGTTCGCGCCCGAATAATCCGCGCTCAACATCACCCCGACCAGCATCACGCGTTCGGGTTGCTCCAAAGATTTGTCGACGGGGAAAATGTTGCGTTTGGACAAGGAAAATCCTTTCTTTTTTTGAAAAAACGGAAAGCGGCATCCATCCATTTGATGACTCGGCCGCTCTCTGCCCTATCTCTGTTTGGCGTGCCGCACTGCTCCGTTGGAGGCGTTTTTTGACGCGATTGCGTTGCTGCGTCAGCATCTTACACCATCCGACCGTGAAAGCATAATTAAGAAAGGTCGTCTAAAACCGGATGTTTGGGGTTTTCATACGACCTTTTTGTTTGCTTTAAACGGTTTGAACCAACGCTTCAGGCGGCTTGTTTCGTGCAGCGTGTGGAGGCAGCTTTGCGCGGGGTTTTCTTGAAACCACTTCAATTCGTCAC
>CAKMQH010000228.1 GCA_927911515.1 uncultured Neisseria sp. | reverse complement strand
GAATCCGTGCTGCCCGATTTTCAGACGGCCTCCAAATTATTCCACCATCTCGAATCCGAAACTTTCTCCACCGTCGATGTTTTGGGCGGCGGTTAAAGAGGCTTTGGTCAAAGCCAATACCGAAATGGGTTTGGCGCTTTCTGCCGACGAAATCGATTATCTGGTTGAAAACTATCAGGCTTTGCAGCGCAATCCGTCCGATGTTGAACTGATGATGTTCGCGCAGGCAAACAGCGAACACTGCCGCCACAAAATCTTCAACGCCGATTTCATCCTCAACGGCGAAAAACAACCGAAATCGCTCTTCGGCATGATACGCGACACGCACAACGCGCATCCCGAAGGCACGGTCGTTGCCTATAAAGACAATTCGTCCGTGATTGAAGGCGCGAAAATCGAGCGTTTCTATCCGAATGCGGCGGAAAACCAAGGCTACCGTTTCCACGAGGAAGACACACATATCATCATGAAAGTGGAAACGCACAACCACCCGACCGCCATCGCGCCGTTTGCGGGCGCGGCGACGGGCGCGGGCGGCGAAATCCGCGACGAAGGTGCAACGGGCAAAGGTTCGCGTCCGAAAGCGGGCTTGACCGGCTTTACCGTCTCCAACCTCAACATTCCCGACCTCAAACAGCCGTGGGAACAAGACTACGGCAAGCCGGAACACATTTCCTCGCCGCTGGACATCATGATTGAAGGTCCCATCGGCGGCGCGGCGTTCAACAACGAATTCGGCCGCCCGAACCTCTTGGGCTACTTCCGCACTTTTGAAGAGAAGTTCGACGGTCAGGTTCGCGGCTACCACAAACCGATTATGATTGCCGGCGGCTTGGGCAGCATTCAGGCGCAGCAGACGCATAAAGACGAAATCCCCGAAGGCGCGTTGCTGATCCAACTGGGCGGCCCGGGTATGCTTATCGGCTTGGGCGGCGGCGCGGCTTCTTCGATGGATACCGGCACAAACGACGCGTCTTTAGACTTCAACTCCGTACAACGCGGCAACCCCGAAATCGAACGCCGCGCGCAGGAAGTGATCGACCGCTGCTGGCAGCTCGGCGACAAAAACCCGATTATCTCCATCCACGACGTTGGCGCGGGCGGCTTGTCCAACGCCTTCCCCGAACTCGTCAACGATGCCGGACGCGGCGCGGTATTCAAGCTGCGCGAAGTGCCGCTGGAAGAACACGGTCTCAACCCGCTGCAAATCTGGTGCAACGAATCGCAAGAGCGTTATGTGTTGTCGATTTTGGAAAAAGATTTGGACACCTTCCGCGCCATCTGCGAACGCGAACGCTGCCCATTTGCCGTAGTCGGCACGGCGACCGACGACGGTCATTTGAAAGTACGCGACGATTTGTTCTCCAACAATCCTGTCGATTTGCCGTTGAACGTTTTGCTCGGCAAACCGCCCAAAACCACGCGCAGCGACAAAACCGTGAGGTCGTCTGAAAAACCGTTTAACGCGGGCGATATCGACATCACCGAAGCCGCCTACCGCGTTCTGCGCCTGCCTACCGTAGCCGCCAAAAACTTCCTGATTACCATCGGCGACCGCAGCGTCGGCGGCATGACCCACCGCGACCAAATGGTTGGCAAATACCAAACCCCCGTAGCCGACTGCGCCGTTACCATGATGGGCTTCAACACCTATCGCGGCGAAGCGATGTCTATGGGCGAAAAACCGACCGTCGCCCTGTTTGACGCACCTGCTTCAGGCAGAATGTGTGTCGGCGAAGCTATCACCAACATCGCGGCGGTCAACATCGGCGACATCGGCAACATCAAACTTTCCGCCAACTGGATGGCGGCGTGCGGCAACGAGGGCGAAGACGAAAAACTCTACCGCACCGTCGAAGCCGTCTCCCAAGCCTGTCAGGCATTGGATTTGAGCATTCCGGTAGGTAAAGACAGCCTGTCGATGAAAACCGTTTGGCAGGACGGCGAAGAGAAAAAAATCCGTCGTCTCGCCGTTGAGCCTGATTATCTCCGCGTTCGCGCCAGTTCAAGACGTGCGCAAAACCGTTACGCCCGTATTAAAAGACAATGCCAATTCGTTCGCTATTCTGCTGATGATTGACTTAGGCAACAACAAGTGCCGTATGGGTGGGTCTGCACTGGCTCAAGTGTATAACCGAAGCGGCGGCGAAGCACCTGATATTGATGCAGGCCATCTGAAAGCGTTTTATCAGTTAATTCAGCAACTCGTTCAAGAAGATAAGTTGCTGGCCTACCACGACCGCAGCGACGGCGGTTTGTTTGTGACCCTGGCAGAAATGGCATTTGCTTCTCGCCGTGGCATGAATCTCGACCTGCTGACAATGGTAAGTAAAAATATTAACGTTCAAAACGAGTATTACTCGCCTCAAGAATGGCAAAATTTGTCCTAACTACCCTGTTTAACGAAGAATTAGGAGCCGTTATTGCTGTTCACGCTGCCGACCACGAATATATTTCCAATTTGTGCGAGAAACTGAATCTCACGCTGCACCATTTGGGAGAGTTTGCCGACAGCGGCCATATGGTCATCAATGCAGGAGAAAAAATTTTCAATCAATCCCTTACCGACCTGCAACGCGCATGGCAGGAAACCAGCCACGCCATCCAACGCTTGCGCGACAATCCTGCCTGCGCCGACAGCGAGTTCGCACTGATTGGCGACAACGACCGCAGCGCATTGTTTGCCGACGTGAAGTTTGATGTAAACGAAGACATCGCCGCGCCGTTTATCAACAGCTGCGCGAAACCCAAAATCGCCATCCTGCGCGAACAGGGCGTGAACGGGCAAATCGAAATGGCCGCCGCCTTCACCCGCGCCGGATTCGATGCCTACGACGTGCATATGTCCGACCTGATGGCAGGCCGCGTCCACCTTGCCGACTTCAAAATGCTGGCGGCGTGCGGCGGCTTCAGTTACGGCGACGTACTCGGCGCGGGCGAAGGCTGGGCGAAATCCATCCTGTTCCACCCCGCCCTGCGCGACCAGTTCGCCGCCTTCTTCGCCGACCCGGACACGCTGACACTGGGCGTGTGCAACGGCTGCCAAATGGTCAGCAACCTCGCCGAAATCATCCCCGGCACGGCAGGCTGGCCGAAGTCAAACGCAACCTGAGCGAACAGTTCGAAGCGCGCCTGAGCATGGTTCACGTCCCCAAATCAGCCTCCCTGATTCTGAACGAAATGCAAGGCTCCAGCCTGCCCGTCGTCGTCAGCCACGGCGAAGGCCGCGCCGACTTCGCGCTTCACGGCGGCAAAATTTCAGACGACCTCGGCATCGCGCTGCAATACGTCGACGGACAAAACCAAGTTACCCAAACCTACCCGCTCAACCCCAACGGCTCGCCGCAAGGCATCGCCGGCGTGACCAACGCCGACGGTCGCGTCACCATCATGATGCCCCACCCCGAACGCGTATACCGCGCCGCACAAATGAGCTGGAAACCGGAAGACTGGACGGAACTGTCCGGCTGGTACCGCCTCTTCGCCGGAGCGAGGAAGGCGTTGGGTTAACCGACAGGCTGATTTGATTAGGCTTTAAAGAGAAAGGTCGTCTGAAAACGATTTAGCGGATTCTGCTATATCTATTTTCAGAGACCTTTATATGTTCTTTTGCGCATAATACCGAACTAACCGCCGTCATTCCCGCGCAGGCGGGAAT
>CAKMQH010000227.1 GCA_927911515.1 uncultured Neisseria sp. | reverse complement strand
AAAAGCTGAGTCCTGTCGCATACAGAACCCAGCTTACACAAAGCGCCTGAATAGGCTTTTATGAGTGTCCAAGATTTGGGGGCCAGTTCAAACGGATTTCCCGTTTTCAGACGACCTTTCTTCATGTATCTGCAACCCTCCCGTAGCGTGGGCTTTGCCCACGAAAAACCATCGCTCAATCTATCATCTTTAAAAAACCAAATAAAAAACGCCGTCTGAAACCCCAAAATCTGGTTTTTCAGACGACCCCTTTTTCCATAACCCGTAACACAAATCCGTCCCACACAAAGCACTCTTTCATCACCCGACTGCCTCAACCCGACTTAGGTCGTCTGAAAAAAAGACCGAAACCGAGTACAATCCGCCACATGAAAAAAACGCTCCAATCCCCTCCCGCTTTTAAACGGCGTCAAACCCAGCTATTTGGTGCTGCCGCACGAAAAACCATTTTACGGCCTGCCCCTGTTGCATTTCCTCTGCGTCCGCTTTCCCTTCGTCGGCGAATACGGCTGGCGCAGGCGCTTGAACAGCGGCTTTGTCGTCGATGCAGACGGCGTGCCGTTTGACGAACACACGCTGTTCGAGCCGGGCAAAACCATGTTTTATTACCGCGAAACCAGCAGCCAAGATGAACCGACCATCCCGTTTGAAGAAAAAATCCTGCATATCGACGAACATCTGATTGTCGTTGACAAACCGCATTTCCTGCCCGTTATCCCCAGCGGACGTTTTCTGCGCGAAACCCTGCTCACCCGCCTGCGCCTGCGTCCGGAATTGCAACATTTGAACGTAACAGACATTACGCCGGTTCACCGCTTGGACAAAGATACGGCGGGCGTGATGCTGTTGTCGCACAATCCTGCCACACGCCGCGATTATCAAACGATGTTTCAGGAAAAAAGCGTCCGTAAAACTTATCATGCCGTCGCGCCGACGCGGACGGATTTGGTGTATCCCTTAGATGTCGCTTCACGCATGGTACGCGGGGAACAGTTTTTCACGACGCAAGAAATCGAAGGCGAGCCGAACGCCCATACGACGGTCGAATTGATTGAAAACCGCGGTGAATTCAGCCTCTACCGACTGACGCCGCATACCGGAAAAAAACACCAGCTTCGGGTGCATATGATGAGTTTGGGTATGCCGCTGCTAAATGACGCGCTTTATCCCACCCCTTTGGCGGCGGGGGATGAAGATTACGAAAAACCTTTGAGATTACTGGCAAAACGGATTGAGTTTACCGACCCGATCAGCGGAGAAGAACGGATGTTTGAAAGCGGATTTGAACTGTAAGGACTTTGCCATCGTTCCATGCGATTCCAAAACAAAGGTCGTCTGAAACCATTTTCAGACGACCTTTTTACATCAACTCAGCTTATTTCGAACTGCTGCCGAACAAGCCTTTGAACCACAATACGATATCATCCCACATCCGTCTGAACCAGCTGCCTTCTTCAACGGAATGCAGGGCGACGACGTTTTTCTCGGTAATGACTTTGCCGTCTTTGACGATTTTGAGTTTGCCCAAGCTTTGACCTTTGCGGATCGGGGCGACAACGGGCTGGACGGTTTCTAAAATCGGTTTGATTTTTTGTCCGGCATTGTGGGGAATCGTGATGTACACGTCTTCGAGGAAGCCGACGTTCACCGATTTGCTACTGCCTTTGTAAACTTTGACCTTAGAAATGATTTCGCCGCCGTTGTAGAGCTTGGGCGTGTCGAATGCCTGCAATGCCCAGTTGAGCAGTTTGCCACTTTCGGAAGCGCGGGCTTCGGTGGAATCGGTACCGACAACGATGGAAACGATGCGTCTGCCGTTGCGTTTGCTGGAAGCGGCGAGGTTGTAGCCTGCGCTTTCGGAATGTCCTGCCTTCAGGCCGTCCACATTGGAATCGCGGTAGAGCAGGAGGTTGCGGTTTGGCTGTTCGACATTGTTGTATTTGAAGGATTTAATCGAAAATACGGGATAGTATTTCGGATAATCGTGTATCAGCGCGGCGGACAAAACGGCTAAATCGCCGACGGTGGAAACATGACCTTCGGCAGCCAATCCGGTCGGGTTTTTAAAGTGGGTTTTGGTCATGCCCAAACGCTTGGCTTCTTCGTTCATTTGTTGGACGAACACGTCCACCGAGCCTCCTCCCATGGCTTCGGCAAGCGTGGTAGCGGCATCGTTGCCGGATTGGACAATCATGCCTTTAATCAAATCACTGACGCTGGCGGGAACTTTGGGATTGAGGAACATCCGCGAGCCTTCGATTTTCCAGCCTGCATCGGACACGGTCAGCATTTGGTCGGCGCGCAATGTGCCGTTTTCCAAAGCCTTGAACGCGAGGTAGGCGGTCATCATTTGGTCAACGAAGCCGGTTCGATCTGCGTGTCGATATTGTTAGAGGCAAGCACTTGATGGCTGTGCAAATCGGTAACGATGTATGCGGCAGCGGCAATGGCAGGCGGCGCATCGGGACTGTTGATGCTTGGCATCATGGCTTCGGGCTGGGACGCGGCGGCAGGAGCCGGCTCGGAAGCGGCAACTGCGGAGGCTGCGTTGTTTTTAGCCGCTTGCGGCGCGGCTTGCGCGGCGGTAATCATCATCGCCGCGATCAATACGGATAATGTTTTTTTCATTGGAATGTGGTGCGGAAATAGAAATAAAAAACAACCGCGTCGTGCGGTTTGGCACAAAAGGCTGTCATTATACCGCCGCATCTTCGCTTTGCTAAGATTTTTCTTGATTTCAGACGACCTCGCGGGTATGGTTTTACCTTTCCGCCGTTTTGTTGACAAAGTTTGACGCGGACGGCGGACACTCCTTTCGAAAATACTCCTCCGGCACACAAAACCATGAACAACCGCCCATCTTATTCCGATTACCTCATCCGCATCCTGACCGCCTCCGTTTACGACGTTGCCGTCGAAACCCCGCTCGAACCCGCCATCGGGCTGTCGGGTCGTCTGAACAACAACGTCCTGCTCAAACGCGAAGACCTGCAACCCGTGTTTTCCTTCAAAATCCGCGGTGCGTACAACAAAATGGCGAAGCTGCCCAAAGAAGCGCTCGCCTGCGGCGTGATCGCTGCCAGCGCGGGCAACCACGCACAAGGCGTCGCACTTTCGGCACAGCGTCTAGGCTGCCGCGCCGTCATCGTTATGCCCGAAACCACGCCCCAAATCAAAATCGACGCCGTCAAAAGCCGCGGCGGCGAAGTCGTACTCAAAGGCGTTTCCTACAACGATGCCTATGATTACGCGATGGAATTGGCAGAAAAAGAAAAACTGACCTACATCGCCCCATTTGACGACCCAGACGTGATTGCCGGACAAGGCACGGTCGGCATGGAAATCGTGCGCCAACGTCCCGACGACATCCACGCCATCTTCGTCCCCATCGGCGGTGGAGGGCTGGCTGCGGGTGTTGCCGCGTTCGTCAAACAAGTACGCCCGAGCATCAAAGTCATCGGTGTACAAACACACGACTCCTGTTGCATGAAACAATCCGTCGAAGCCGGAAAAGTCGTCAGTCTCAAAGATGTCGGCCTCTTCTCCGACGGTACCGCCGTCAAAGTCGTCGGCGAAGAAACCTTCCGCCTCTGTCGCGACCTCTTGGACGACATCATCACCGTCGACACCGACGCCATCTGTGGCGCCATCAAAGACATCTTCGACGACACCCGCAGCATCACCGAACCCGCCGGCGCGCTCGCCCTTGCCGGCTTGAAAACCTATGCCGCCCGCAATCGCATCCAAAACCAAACCCTCGTCGCCGTCACCAGCGGCGCCAACATGAATTTCCACCGCCTGCGCCACGTTTCCGAACGCAGCGAATTGGGCGAAGGCAACGAAGGCATTTTCGCCGTAACCATCCCTGAAGAGCGCGGCAGCTTCCTCAAGTTCGTCAACCTGCTCGGCAGCCGCAACATTACCGAGTTCAACTACCGCTACGGCGATGACCAAAAAGCCCACATCTTCGTCGGCCTGCAAACCGCAGGTTCCCAAGACCTTGCCGTCATCAGCCGCCAACTGACTGAAGCCGGGCTGCCCAATGTCGATTTGACCGAAGACGAAATCTCCAAAATCCACATCCGCTACATGGTCGGCGGACGTACAACAAAAGTCGCCCACGAACGCCTAATCAGCTTCGAGTTCCCCGAACGCCCCGGCGCGCTCGCTCGCTTCCTCAACCATATGCAGGGCGGCTGGAACATCACCCTCTTCCACTACCGCAACCACGGCGCCGACTACGGCCGCATCCTCGTCGGCATCGACGTCCCGACCACTGACGATGAAGCATTTGAAAACTTCCTCGAAAGCCTCGGTTACAGCTATCAGGACGAAACCCAAAACGCCGCATACCGCCTCTTCCTCGCTTGATAGGAATGTGCAATATGAAGGTCTCTGAAAACCTTTTTATGGTTTCAGACGACCTTTATGTTGGGTACAAATTGGGTTGGCAAATCAATTTCTACTCAAGAAATACAGACCGCAATTTGCCATACGGACTGCGCATCCTATCCTTGCCGAAGTTCATCTGAAAACGGTTTCAGACGACTTATGAAATATCAAAACTCATAAATGTTTGATTTTTTCTTGAATGAAATAGAACCTGCATATAATCGAAAAATAAGAAGCTAGAATCAACTTGAACATCTTGGATTTTTAGAAAAACGGATATTTTCAGACAGCCTTACCTTATAAGTGGAATAAAAAATTCTTAGTTTTCTGTTTTATCGAGATGTAGAAACCAGTAGCGTTGTTTACAGTATTTCCAGGAGAATACTGAAACATGAACATGCACAAAAACACCCGTCTCACCCCGCACCACCGCCAAGCCATTTGGCTGGCCTACACGCAGGGGAAGGAAAGCGTCACCTCCC
>CAKMQH010000226.1 GCA_927911515.1 uncultured Neisseria sp. | reverse complement strand
CTTGTCCTGATTTAAATTTAATCCACTATATTAATGGAGTAGTTTTTTAAACGCGCCGGACATTTCGGTGCGGTAGCCGTTTTGGTCGCGGATAATCAGGAAAACGGCGAGGTTTTGCTGTTCGGCAAGTTTGAGGGCTTCGGTTTCGCCGAGTACGAAAAGTCCGGTGGACAGACCGTCGGCGGTGGTGGCGTTATCGGCGACGACGCTGATGGAGGCGAGTCGGTGCGACAGCGGACGGCGGGTTTTGGGGTCGATGATGTGGGACAGCCGCCTGCCTTGCGGGTCAACGTGGAAAATGCGGTAGTCGCCGGAGGTGGCGAGGGAGCGGTTGTCGAGGGGGACGACGATTTGGGTGTTGCCGCCTTGGACAATGTTGGGCTGTTCGATGCCGATGCGCCAAGGTTCGCCTTGGGCGTTGCGGCCTTTGCCGTGCAGTTCGCCGCCGATTTCGACAAGGTAGTTTTGGATGCCGAGTTTTTCAAGTTCGCCTGCCACTTTGTCCACGCCAAATCCTTTAGCGATGGAGGAGAGGTCGAGGTAGGCTTCGGGTTGGGTTTTGGCGAGGGTGGCTTGTTTGCCGTTTTGCGTGAGGATGATTTTGTCCGTACCGGTTTGGGCGGCGGCTTTGTCGATTTCGGCTTGGGTGGGTTCGCGGGTGATTTCTTTGTTCGGTCCGAAGCCCCAAAGGTTGACGAGCGGGCCGACGGTTACGTCGAGTGCGCCTTGTGTGAGGCGGTTGAGGCGTAAGGCTTCGGCGGTTACGGCGGCGAAATCGGTGGAAACGGGCATGGGCTTGCGGGTTTCGCGCATTTGGTTGAATCGGCTGATTTCGGAGTCTTCGCGGTAGGTGGACATTTGGCGGTTGACTTCTTCGAGCGCGCCGTCAATCTGCTTTTTCACGGCTTCGGGTGCGGGCGGGTTGGGGAGGTCGTCTGAAAGGTATTTGACGGTATAGGTCGTCCCCATCGTTTCGCCCTGAAGCACGGTTTGTTCGGATGTTTTTTTGCCGCACGCGCCCAACGGAAGGGTAAGGACAAGGGAGGCGGCAAGGGCGGGAATGGCGGAGGGCAGGTGCATGATAGGGATATTCGGTGTTTTCAGACGACGTATTGTAACGTAAAACGCAAGGGCGCGCGGCTTGCGGGAGAGGGGCTTTTCTGTTAACATCCGCGCTGCATTAAGAGTTGGGAATTCCATGCCAACCTGCTTTTCAGACGGAAAGGTAAGGTGGACGGCTGTAAAGCCGATGTGGTCCGAGAGGGCAATTCAAATCCCCCCGCTTGATGCGGGAATTTTTTTGCCCGTATGTTTTGTGCAGGCAGGATTCCGAACCGCTTTATCCAAGTAGGAATATTTATCATTTGGATGGAGCGCAGGTGGAAATTTTGTTATGATTTCCGTTGTGGGATATATGATGAAACGACAGGTCGTCTGAAAGCAGACGGCTTGTTTTTGAAGGAAAATATTAAAATGAGCGAATATCTGTTTACTTCCGAATCGGTTTCCGAAGGCCATCCGGACAAAGTAGCCGACCAAGTGTCCGATGCGATTTTGGATGCGGTTTTGGCGCAAGACCCCAAAGCGCGCGTCGCGGCGGAAACTCTGGTAAACACCGGTTTGTGCGTGTTGGCGGGCGAAATCACCACCACCGCCCATGTGGACTACATCAAAGTCGCACGCGAAACCATCAAACGCATCGGCTACAACTCGTCCGAGCTGGGCTTTGATGCCAACGGCTGCGCGGTCGGCGTGTACTACGACCAGCAATCCCCCGACATCGCCCAAGGCGTGAACGAAGGCGAAGGCATCGACCTGAACCAAGGCGCGGGCGACCAAGGTCTGATGTTCGGCTACGCCTGCGACGAAAACCCCGACCCTGATGCCGTTTGCCATCTATTACAGCCACCGCCTGATGCAGCGTCAAAGCGAATTGCGCAAAGACGGCCGCCTGCCGTGGCTGCGTCCCGACGCCAAAGCGCAGCTGACCGTGGTTTACGACAGCGAAACCGGCAAAGTAAAACGCATCGACACCGTCGTCCTGTCCACCCAGCATGATCCGTCTATCGGTTACGAAGAGCTGAAAAACGCCGTGATCGAACACATCATCAAACCGGTTCTGCCGTCCGAAATGCTGACTGCCGAAACCAAATACCTGATCAACCCGACCGGCCGCTTCGTTATCGGCGGCCCGCAAGGCGACTGCGGTCTGACCGGACGTAAAATCATCGTCGATACCTATGGCGGCGCAGCTCCGCACGGCGGCGGCGCGTTCTCCGGCAAAGACCCGTCCAAAGTGGACCGTTCCGCCGCTTACGCCTGCCGTTATGTTGCGAAAAACATCGTTGCAGCAGGTTTGGCGACCCAATGTCAGATTCAGGTTTCCTACGCCATTGGCGTTGCCGAACCGACTTCGATTTCCATCGATACCTTCGGCACAGGCAAAATCAGCGAAGAAAAACTGATTGCCTTAGTTCGCGAACATTTCGACCTGCGTCCCAAAGGCATTGTCCAAATGCTCGACCTCTTGCGCCCGATTTACAGCAAATCCGCCGCATACGGCCATTTCGGCCGCGAAGAGCCTGAATTTACTTGGGAGCGTACCGACAAAGCTGCCGCATTGAAAGCAGCCGCAGGCGTATAAAACAACTATCGAGGTCTCTGAAAAGGAGTTTCAGACGACCTTTTTTTCGTCCGTTCAAAAACTTTTTTGGCAAACGACCTATCCATATGTTTGTTTTACACAAGAACAGTGCGGTGCTGTTTGACATTGCCGCACTGTTCTTTGTTCGTCCACTATACATGCGGGCGATGTTTTGAAGGGAAAAGACGCGGGAATCGAATGCCCGTTCAGACGACCTTTTTCCTTATACAATAGCCGCTTGAATTTTATATATTCTGATATAAAGGATACGGATTATGTTCGGCAAACAACTCTTTGAAGAAGTCAGCGCAAAAATCAGCGAAACCATCGCCAACAGCCCCGCCAAAGATATGGAGAAAAACGTCAAAGCCATGCTCGGCAGCGCGTTCAACCGCATGGACTTGGTCACGCGCGAGGAATTCGACATCCAGCAGCAGGTTTTGATTAAAACCCGCACCAAGCTGGTCGAGCTGGAAGAGCGTCTGGCAAAACTTGAAGCCGCGCAAGAGCCGGAGCAGACCGCATTGGAAGCCGCGCAAGCCGCAGCCCAAGAAGCCGTCGACGAGATCAAACAACAAACCGAAGCCGGCGAATAAGGTCGTCTGAAACATGTCGCTTGCCTTGGTTTACAGCCGCGCCTTGAGCGGCATGAATGCGCCGTTGGTCGAAGTGGAAGCCCACCTTGCCAACGGCCTGCCTCATTTCAACATCGTCGGATTGCCCGACACCGAAGTCAAAGAAAGCCGCGACCGCGTGCGCGCCGCCATCATCCAAAGCGGCTTCGACTTCCCCGCTAAAAAAATCACCGTCAACCTCGCCCCCGCCGACCTGCCCAAAGAATCGGGACGTTTCGACCTGCCGATTGCGCTGGGCATCCTCGCCGCATCCGGACAAATCGCACCCGAAAAGCTCGCGCAATACGAGTTTGCCGGCGAATTGGCACTTTCCGGTATGTTGCGCCCTGTGCGCGGCGCGTTGGCGATGGCGTGGCAGGGTATGCAGGCGGGACGTTCTTTTGTTTTACCGCAGGAAAACGCAGAACAAGCCGCCGTGATGCGCGGCATTACCGTTTACGGCGCGCGTTCGTTAGGTGAAGTCGCCGCCCATTTGAACGGCATCGAACCCTTGGCGCAAACCGACTGCGAAATCCCACAGAGGTCGTCTGAAAACGCCAAACTGCCCGACCTCATCGATGTCAAAGGTCAACACACCGCCCGCCTTGCTTTGGAAATCGCCGCCGCGGGTGGGCACAGCCTCTTATGATGGGGCCGCCGGGAACGGGTAAGTCCATGCTTTCCCAACGGTTGCCCGGCATTCTGCCGCCTTTGACCGAAGACGAATTGGTCGAAGTATGGGCGTTGCGTTCGCTCCTGCCCAACCACCAACAACAACTCGACAGCCACCGTCCTTTCCGCAGCCCGCACCATAGTGCCAGCTCGGCAGCCATGGTCGGCGGTGGTTCCGACCCGCGTCCGGGCGAGATTTCATTGGCACATCACGGCGTTTTGTTTTTGGACGAACTGCCCGAGTTCGACCGCAAAAGTTTTAGAAGTCCTGCGCGAACCTTTGGAAAACGGCGAAATCCACATTTCCCGCGCGGCGCGCCAAGCCGTCTATCCGGCGAAATTCCAGCTTGTTGCCGCCATGAACCCTTGTCCGTGCGGCTATCTCGGGCATCCCGTCAAACCCTGCCGCTGCACGCCCGAGAGCGTTGCGCGTTACCGCAGCAAGATTTCCGGCCCGCTGCTCGACCGCATCGATTTGACCATCGAAGTCCCCAGCCTGTCCGCCGCCGAACTGATGCAGCAGGAAGCAGGGGAAAGCAGCGCCCGTGTGTTAGAGCGCGTGATCGCCGCCCGCGACAAACAATACGCGCGGCAAGGCAAAGTGAATGCCGCCTTGAGTGTCAGTGAACTCGATACGTCCGCACGCATCCAAAAAGAAGCGCAGGAAGCCTTGGGCAACCTGTTGGAAAAACTTTCACTCTCCGCCCGCAGCTTCCACCGTATCATGCGCGTGGCGCGTACGCTGGCGGATTTGGCGGGTGATGAAGAAGTCAGCAGAAGCCACGTTTTGAAAGCAGTCAGCTTCCGCCGCGCGTTGTAAAAATTTTTCAGACGACCTTGAATGCTGAAAACGGAAGATTCAAGATAAAAAGCCGAGACAGGTTGGGTATCTTGCTGGTGTTTTAAGCGCAGAATATTCTGTTTTATCAGTAAAAATTCTGTTATCGGCAAACTGTCAGCACGTCCTAACATCACGGCGGTTTTCGTAAAAACCATGTAAACAGACTGCGCATTTTTGCCCAATATAAAGGATATTGATAAAATGACCCGTCCCTGCCGATGGCAGCAGCAGATTCATCTGCCGCCAAAAGGTCGTCTGAACGGCATCATCAATATAGGTATCTCATGAATAAGAACACTCAATACGGCAAAGGCCTTTTCGGCTTTTTCTTTGGTCTCCTCCTCGCTACCGGCGTGATCGGGGGCATCCTGTATTTTCTGAATCAAGACACGCCGAACGCCTTCAAAGGCGCGACCGAGCCGCAAAACAGCAAACCGAGCCTGAATCCTCAAGCCGCAGGAAAAATCCAAACCTGAGGCTAAGCCCGAGTCCAAGCCTGAAGTGGAAGAACCACCTGTCGTTGTTCCCGTAGAGAAAGAGCGTCCGGCCGAAGAGTCCAAGCCTGAGGCGAAACGCAGCGAGGCTGACGACGATGCCGCAGCCAAAGAAAAAGAACGCGCTGAGAAAGAAGCGCAAGAAAAGGCAGATAAAGCCAAAGCCGACAAAGAGCGCGCAGACAAAGAAAAAGCGGAAAAGAACGTGCCGTCCGCGAAGCGGAAGACGAAGCCCGCGAAACAGAAAAAGCCCTGCGCGAAGCTGAAAAAGAAGACAAAGACGCTGCCGAACGCGAGTTGAGACAAAAACTCGCCGAGAAAAAGGCAGAGCTTGCGAAAAAACGCGCAGAAAAAGAAAAAGCCGACAAAGAAACCACCGATAAAGCCAAAAAGGCAGTCGAGTTGACGGACAAACAAAAAGCGCGCGCCGAGCGCAAACTTGCCGAGAAAAAAGCGGCAGAGAAGAAAGCCGCCGAAGCCAAGAAAACCGAAACGGCTAAAACCAGCAAACCGACTCCAGAACAAATCCTGAACAGCGGCAGCATCGAAAAAGCCCGTCAGGAAGCGAATAAAGGCGCGGCGAAAGAAGTGAAGAAAGCCGAAGCGGACAAATCATCCGCCAAAGCCGAAGCCAAAACTGCGGAAGGCGGTAAAAAAGTCATCCTGCAAATGGGTTCGTACGCCGACCGCAACAGCGCCGACGCGCAACGTGCCAAACTCGCCATGCTGGGCATTTCGTCCAAAGTGGTCGAGCGCACCAACGGCGACAAAACCGTTTACCGCGTACAAAGCAACAGTATGTCGTCTGAAGCCGCGAAAAACGTTCAGAAAGACTTGCAAAAACACAATATCAACAGCCTGATGCGTTCGGCTCAATAAGGGGGCGGCAATGAAACGGACAACTAGACCGGCAGCCGTCCTCCTCAGCCTTGCGCTTGCCTTTTCTGCAAGCGCGCAGGCTGCGGTCGAAGGCGTAGATTACACGGTTTTGAAAAACCGATTCCGCAACAAGACGCATCCAAAATCGAAGTTTTGAATTTTTCGGCTATTTCTGCGTACATTGCCAAAACTTTGATCCCGTCTTGCTGTCATACAGCAAAACTTTCCCGAAAGACGTTTACCTGCGTACCGAACACGTCGTCTGGATGCCTGAAATGTTGGGCTTGGCGCGGGTTGCCGCGGCGGTTAACGCTTCGGGTTTGAAGTATCAGGCAAACCCCGCTATTTCAAAGCCGTACACGAACAGAAAATCAATTTGGCGGATACCGCCACTTTCAAAAGCTGGGCGCGGCACAAAAAAGCTTTGACAGCAAAAAACTGATTGCCGCATACGACGCGCCTGCCAGCCTCGCAGCCGCTAAAAAAATGCAAAGCCTGACAGAGACTTACCGTATCGAAGGCACGCCGGACGTCATCGTCGGAGGCAAATATCGGGTCATATTCAGCAGCGATTGGGCGCATGGGCAGAAAACCATAGGCGAGCTGATTAACAAAGTCCGCCAAGAGCGTTCCGGCAAAGCCGCGCGCTGACGGAATTTAGCCAGACAGTTTCGGAATGACCGCAATAGATAAGGCGGTTTCCGAACTGTCTGTTTGTTTGGGCGGCGTATAGTGGATTAACAAAAATCAGGACAAGGCGACGAGGCCGCAGACAGTACAAATAGTACGGAACCGATTCACTTGGTGCTTCAGCACCTTAGAGAATCGTTCTCTTTGAGCTAAGGCGAGGCAAACGCCGTACTGGTTTAAATTTAATCACTATACTTAATCTTTTAGCCCATAAACCCGCTTGGTGGTTTATGGGCTATAACGATCAAACCTTACAAACAAGCCATTTTCGTTTGCCATTTGCTGTTCTAAGGTTTCGCGTCGGCGGATAAGCCGGTATTCGTTGCCGTCCACCAAAACTTCCGCCGCCCGGTTGCGCGTGTTGTAATTGCTCGCCATGCTGGCTCCATACGCGCCTGCGCTGCGGA
>CAKMQH010000225.1 GCA_927911515.1 uncultured Neisseria sp. | reverse complement strand
TTCAGGCAGAGTAAATATTGCAGCGCAAGAGGAAGTTTTAATTACCTGTAAAGGCGCATACATCAAATTCTCGAATGGGGAAATTGAGATAGGCAGTCCGAAACTGGTTAGGGTGAAAGCGCCGTTGGAGGTGACAGGGCCGCAGAGCTTGAGCCATATGTTTAATGATATGCCTAAATCAAAATTTGATCAGGAAGTAATCGTTACTACTCCAAATGGAAGCCCGATTGCAAACCGCCGATTTGTTTTAACACGTGCTGACGGTACCAAAATACGGGGGACTACGGATGCAAATGGCAGTACCGGTATTCAGCGCAATGATTCTACTATGGAAAAATTTACCTTGACTCTTTTGCCTAAGGATAAGAAGAAATGAGTGAACCAAATATTAAATTAAATCCGACATTGGATAAAAACGGCAATCCGACCGCGCAAGCGAGGATGACATCTACGGAAGATCAGCAAAAATGCCAGATGGAGATTGCCCGCTATATGCCAATCATGCTTCTCCCCGGCATTATGGGATCCAATCTGCTATATCGAAACGGTTGGGTAAAGCCCAGTCAAAAATCTGAATCAGGAGAGCTGGCTAAAGATGTTGAAAACGGAGAGGAGAATCAGGACAAGGATTGGGAGGAACTCAAGAAGGAGACAGTAGAAAAGTCATGGATGCCGCCAAACGGTCTATTAAAATCAATAGGTGCAGTGTTTAAAGATGGCCTGTTTCGCAGGGTAAAAGCACGTCATCGCGAAATTCATCAAGAATTGACTGCTGTCGATTGGCGAGGGCCGATAATACATATTCCTAAAAATCCTATAAGAACTAATACTGAATGTTTGAAAAATAAGATTTTAAAGGCCGGTGAGCATCGTCACAAACTTAAGATGGCGCAACTGCAGAAAAGCCCTTCTTCTGATTCTTCGGAAATTCGTGATGAGCAAAAGCAATATGAGGAATGGAAAGAAAGATGGGAAAATGGAAAACCCCGTCCTAAAGAGTTAGTCAAAGAACAATTGCGTTTTCGAGGCTGGGGAACGGTTAATGCCGATGCTTATCAAGATTTTGCGGTTTTTTTAGAAAATAATCTGAATAATTTGGCTCAAGATATTCGAGATGCTGCTAAAACCAGTAATGGAAATCAAAATGGAACAAATGGCTTGAGTGATAGTGATTATGCGAATTTTGTTGCAAAGAAAATAGATACGCAGCCTTGGAAAGCCGTATTGGCAAGGATAGATCGATATATCATCAATCGCGACAAAGAGCGGCCAAATTTGAAAAAACCTTTGTCTGAACAACAGTCCAGTGCTGAGGCGCAGAAAATATTGGCGGAATGGCTGAAAAAAGTAGTGAATTATCAGTTTCCTGTTTATATATGCGGTTACAACTGGTTGCGTGACAATGCTGAATCGGGGACTGGGTACCATACGAAGTCTTTAGAGTATTTGGAATCAAAAAAAGAGGATGGTACCAATTTCCCCTTCGGTCCTAGTGACTTGAATAGCAGGATCCAGCGAGCATTGGAAGAATGCAATAGTGAGCAATTTTTGATTCTTACCCATTCCATGGGCGGTTTGGTAACGCGTGCATATGCAAAGCAGGCAACCAGCGATGAGCCGGGTAAAACTAAAAAACGCTGATAAAATTTGCGGTATTTTTCATAATGTTATGCCCGCTACGGGTTCTCCTGCTTTTTATAAACGGTTAAGGGCAGGATTTAGTAATGAACCGCCACCGCGCCGTTTTTATGAATGCTTCATGCCGACTTTATGGGTGAGTGCATTGAAAGAGGCGGGATTGGCTGTGGTATTGGGTTTTACCTCACGCGCAACTTCCCCCATTTTGCTCAATTCGCCTGGTGCCATGCAGCTGACTCCTTGGCCGAATTATACTCCACGCCGCTTTAGTGGAGATAATGTAAGTGATCCCAATGCTTGGCTTCATGTGGCAGATGATGGGGGCAAAAATATACGCTTCAGTTTCAATACTAAGGAACTCTATCAAAATTATGATAAATGGTTTGGCTTATGGCCGACCAAGCCGAAAAATCTTAATAATGGACAACAAGAAGAGCAGATAGACCGCATCAATTTCAATCCGAATGGTACAAAGACCCACTTTCAAAAAAATAAAACAGATGCAGAAATTTTTTGAAAATAATTTTGATAAAGTAAAGTTATTTCAAAAAAATCATGCTACTTATTACTTGACTGATGACAATAAAACCCGAATCAGTCTTTGTGACAGTAAAGATCATCTCACTTGGGATACCATTAAATGGGTGAGTGATAGGAATTTCCCTGAAGACTTGACCAAACAAGAGTTGATTGATGCGGTATTGACTAAGCCTAAAGATTCGGGACCTAGGGGAACGGTAAAAATGAAACTGAGGGGTGAAGATTACTTTCTTCATCTTACTGAAAAAAAGAGGACAGACAGAGGAGATGGTACCGTCCCTACTGCTTCGGGAGAAGCGCCGATTACCCAAGGCTTTTTTGATAGAAAAGATGTATTGGTAACCGGAAATAAAAATGTAGGCGGCTACGAGCATGGTTCTTCATATAATTTTGATGAAACCCGTCATGATGCTTTGTTTGCTGTTTTAGAATCTGTCGCTTTACGCGGACAGGAAGATTAATCCCTTAAAGGAACTTAATGATGAAACCGATCGCTACTGTATTGCTGACAGTTTCCCTACTTGCTGCATGCGCCCCTGCCGTTTCACCACTTACAGAAAGGAATCCCTACATGACTACTGCTTCTTCATCTATCGATACCGCCTACTGGACCGAACAGCCCTATTGCAGTGGCCGCTATCAATTGCGCCTGCCGTCCAAACGCCGTCATGGCAGTACGCACCTTGATTACAATGGCTGGAGCGTGATGGTTATGTTTAACGACTGGAAGAGAAACGTTAGTACCATCAATGAGAATAAGCAATATGGTCGAGATGGAACCGATATTGTTGTTGACACCCGTACTCTAATTCCAGGGCAGGCGATGATGCAGGTAACGCGCAATGATTTTGACTGGGAAGATAGCATTACTGTTAAAAATAGAGGTATGCCCTACGAAGCTGATTTATATTTTAAGCTGGATACTAACGATGCCTATATCGTACGCAGTTTTTTCTATATCCCTGCTGAAAACGGCAAAGCCCCTGCTAACTGGAAAGCCAAAGAGAAAGAATTGATAGATGGCATGGAGAAAAAATTCCGTCAAGATTTCCTGAATAACTTACGTGTACGTCAAGAGTTTGAAGTGCCGAATCGGCATGGTATCTGCCTGATAGGCGGTTTTATTGCAGATGATGGTAAAAAACCGTTTACAGCGCATACAACTGTCGGCTTTGCCAAGCAACATGATATGAATCTGGAAATCATGCATGGTGACGAGCTAGAGAAAGGCGAGCCGACGCTGTTACAACGGGATATCGCTCCAGAAAAAAGCGCATTGGCAAAAATCTTTAAAATCACAGGCTACCGCACTATTCGTCAAGGCCCGCGTACCATTAACGGCATGTCGGGTACGGAAAAACTGATCAAGTGGGATGGTAACAAATATATGTTGATTTGGGAGCGAGACGGCGGCAATCCGCGCATCATGATGCAGTTTGGTACCGAGAAGAAAGATGGAACGAAGCGTAGCGAAGCCGAAGTCCTCGCTATTTGGGATACCGTTCTGCCAACTTTAAAACCAATCAAATAATGTAAGCGACGAACCAAAGGTCGTCTGAAACATGGTTTTCAACATTTGAAACCGTACTTTCAGACGACCTTGCGTTACAAACGGCCATACTGCAATTGGCTTTTATAGGGAATGACCGTAAACGATCATGACGTTGTACCGCTCTAAATTTTATTAACCCACTACAATAAAATCATGATGAAGCACACACCTGTACCTTATGAACGTCAGGAAATCATCCGACGTGAACGCGAGTTGGCTAAATATGCCAACACTATGGATAGTTTGTTTTGTATTCCTTTTACCAAGCAGGGAATCGGCGTTGATGCCATATTGTCGCTGATTCCTTTTGTCGGGGATATTGTCGGGCTTTTTTTGACGATGAAGGCTTTTCGCATGGGACGGGAGTTGGGCGTGCCGGATCATAAAATGCGTCCGGCTGTATATCTTGCTTTTGCCGATATGGTGCTCGGCATGATTCCTGTTGTCGGTACGCTTATCGATATTTTCTTGCAACCGAGCCGCCGTACTTTGAAAGTCATCAATGAACATGTGCGCAGTGAGTATGGCATCGACTACGACATACATTTGGAGCGCCCGTTTTATGCACGCGGCTTTGGAGAAGAAGCAACAAAAATCAGATTTTTGGCGCAAACCTGTTGCTGCTTGGTTGTATCTGCATCTGCCTGATTTTTTCGGTTTGATTGTGCTGGTGTTGATGGGTTGGATAACGGTTGTAGTAAGTAGATGGGCGTGGAGCGGGATGACTTATTTGTTCCACGCTGTTGCCGGTTGGTTTTGAATGTTTATGATTTGAACGGATATGCAATTTATCGGAATGGCTTTAAATCTGTCTGGTGTTGTTGGGACTGAACTTAAAATGCGTTTTGATAAATTGGAAAAGGTCTCTGAAAAATCGATATTTGATTTTTCAGACGACCTTTTTGCAAGGTGAGAACAGTTGTAGAAAATGGGATGGAGGGGGTGTGAGAAATTTAGTTGAACCAAAAACGGAATACTAAATAGAACACTAAAGCCAATACGCCCGCCCATACGATAACCATAAATCCGGCGACAGCCCGACCGAGCCGGTAAACGGGATTTTTGCGTTCGTCTTCCAAAAGCGGATTGGGGGTGTTGCGTTGTTCTTCAGACATGGTTATCTCGGTTGTGAATGGTTGGCAAAAGCGTAAGGGTACGCCGATGGGCATGAAGATTCAAGCGGGGCTGTTCAATTTTCTCCGTGTTCAAAAACATCGTCTTCGTCCCAACTGCTTTTGAGCGCGGCGTGGATGGTGTCCATGTCGAATCCGCGGTAGGCGAGGAAGCGCGCTTGTTTTTGTTTGTCTTTCAAGTCGGCGGCGGGTTGTTTGAATTTTTTGCGCAACACGGCGACTGCGGTTTGCAGTTCGCGCGCTTTGTCGGGCATGAATTCGCGGCTGAGGGTTTCGTCTATGCCTTGCTGCGCCAATGCCTGTTTCAGGCGTAGGGAACCATGTTGGCGGCTTTTGCTGTGGATGTAGGCTTCGGCGTAGCGTTGGTCGGATTGCCAGTTGCGTTCGGCAAATTCGTCCAACACGTTTTCCAGCTCTTCTTCGCTTTCGGCATACGGGGTGAGTTTGCGCTTGAGTCCGACGCGGCTGATTTCCTGTCGGGAAAGGATGTCCATCGCGCGGGCGCGCAGGGATTTTTGGGGTTTCATGCAGAGGTCGTCTGAAAAGGTCGATTCGTAGGTCAGATTCTTGAATCTGACTTGCGGGTTATAGGATGGAGGAGAGATAAGAAACTTTCATTCCGTCATTCTCTTTGTTCGGGAATGACGAATCTTTTTATTTCCACTGCTCTATTTTCAGACGACCTTTGAAACGGGGATAAAGGTCGTCTGAAAACAAGGATGCCGATTTACTCGTCGTCTTCTGCTTTTTTCGGTTGCAGGTTTTCGTAGATTTCGGGCAGCGAGCCGATAATCCAGTCGGGCTTGGTCGCTTTATCTTGCGAGAGCAGGGTCATGTCGCCGTAGCCGAAGGTTACGCCGACGCTGAGGCAGCCGGCGGCTTTGGCGGCGATGATGTCGTTGCGGGAGTCGCCGACCATAATCATGTTGGCAGGATCAATGCCCAAGACTTCGGCGGCGTGTTGCAGCGGCAGCGGGCTGGGTTTCTTTTCCGACAGGCTGTCGCCGCCGAGAATCAGGCTGAAGTAGTCGGCGAGTCCGAGCTGTTTCAAGAGTTCGGCAGCGAGGATTTCGTTTTTGTTGGTGATGACCACCAGCGGGATGCCCAGCGATTTGAGCAATGCCAGTCCGGCTTCGGTTTCGGGGTAGGGGCGGGTGAAGTCGCTTAAGTGGTCGCGGTAGTATTTCATGTAGAACACGAAACCTTTTTCCCACAAATCAGGCGCAGCTTCTTGGTCGCGGTCGTCGGTGATGACGCGGTGGACGAGTTTGCCGATGCCGTCGCCGACGTAGCCTTCTATGGTTTTGGCGGGCAGTGGCTCCATGCCGAGATATTCGCGCATGGCTTCGGCTGCGGCGGCAAGGTCGGGAACGGAATCGCATAATGTGCCGTCCAAATCAAAGGCGGCGGCTTGGACGTGTTCGATGGCGGCGGTCATGATGTGTTTGCTCGTAGGTGAAAGAGGTGCGTATTTTAACATTGATTCGGCGGGCAGGCTTGGAAGCTGCTGATGCTGGTTTGGTGTTTGGTTTGCAGCGGGTGACTTTTATTTGGATGCGGCGTACTAATATTAATGAAATAGAGTTACAGCTTAAATATTCCAATATATTAATTTAGAAACTTTACAAGAAAAATACTTGCCTGAAATTTTATTTTCATGGATAATTCGATTCGTTAGCTGGTTCGAGTAGTCAGTTAATAGTTTCTCCTCTATTTCTCCTTTGTAGACTTGGCACACATTCAGTTGGATGTGTGCATTTTTTTTGTTTGTGGGTTTGGTAGGGAAATGCTTGGGCTTGATGGGGAAGGGATGGGTTTGAAGCTGTCAAGGCATCTTGGTTGATAGTGTTTCTATCGTGGGTATAAAAGGTATAGTGGATTAAATTTAAACCAGTACGGCGTTGCCTCGCCTTGCCGTACTATCTGTACTGTCTGCGGCTTCGTCGCCTTGTCCTGATTTAAATTTAATCCACTATATTTTGAAAAAAGGTCG
>CAKMQH010000224.1 GCA_927911515.1 uncultured Neisseria sp. | reverse complement strand
ACAAGGCATTACCGCCGCCGAACTCATCGGCAACCGCGAGCGCGTGAGCAACAAAGCATCCGACTTCACCGACGAACGCTTCGGCCTGCCGACCATTCTGGACATCCTGTCCGAGCTGGAAAACCCGGCCGCGACCCGCGCGGCGAGTTTCAGACGGCCTCCTTCGCCGAAGGCATTCACGAAATCAGCGACTTGCAAGTCGGCATGATACTCGAAGGCGTGGTCTCCAACGTCGCCAACTTCGGCGCATTCGTGGACATCGGCGTTCATCAGGACGGCTTGGTACACATCTCCGCCCTGTCCAATCGTTTCGTCCAAGACCCGCGCGAAGTCGTGAAAGCCGGCGACGTGGTGAAAGTGAAAGTGCTGGAAGTCGATGCCGCCAGAAAACGCATCGCGCTGACCATGAGACTGGATGACGAGGCTGGCGGCGCAGCCAAAGGCAACAGGTCGTCTGAAACCCGACATCAGGAACGCCGCGACCGCAAACCCCAACGCAACGACCGCGCCCCGACCAATTCGGCGATGGCAGATGCGTTTGCGAAGTTGAAACGGTAACAGTAGTCTGAAGTGCTATTTAAAGTAAAACCGTTTTGAAACAAATAAATAAAAATTAAAATTGTAAAAAAAAATCCCGTTTTTTTTATCATATTGAAGCGAATATAAGCAAAAAAAATGGGATTTTTTTATCAATTAACTGAAAACCTAAAATGTACTCGATCGAACAATTCCCTCCCGAAGCAGACCTCGAAACGGTCCCTGTCTTGAAAAACTGAATTCCGCCCATCGTTATCTGGCTGAATTAAAAGGTATCTGCCGCAGCATTCCCAACCAAGGCATTCTGATTAACACGCTGTCTTTGCAGGAAGCCAAAGACAGTTCCGAAATCGAAAATATCATTACCACCCATGACGAACTGTTCCGTGCAGGAATATCAGCAAGCCAGTCTAGTCCTGCCATCAAAGAAGTGCAGAATTATGCTTCAGCACTGCATTGCGGCTTCGACCTTATCCCAAAACACGGAATGCTGACCAACAATCATATTTTGACAATACAAGCCGAGTTGGAAAAGAACCGTGCCGGATTCCGTAAACAGTCGGGGACGATGCTGAGAAACGACCGTACCGGCGAAACCGTCTATACGCCGCCGCAACATACGAATGACATCATTCGCCTGATGAGCAGATTGGAAGTATTTATCAACGACGACAACACGGAAAAACCTATCGATCCGCTGATCCGCATGGCGCTGCTCCACCACCAGTTTGAAAGCATTCACCCGTTTTACGACGGCAACGGCAGAACAGGCAGGATTATCAATGTGCTGTATCTGGTTTTAACCGGATTGCTGGATATTCCCGTCTTATACCTCAGCCGCTATCTGGTGCGGAACAAAAGCGAATATTACCGCCTGCTGCAACATGTACGCGATACGGGTGAATGGGAAGGCTGGTTGCTGTATATGCTGGAAGCCGTGGAACAAACCGCCAAGGACGGCATCGATACCGTGCAGCACATCCATCAAGCTATGCTGGACTACAAACACCGCATCAGGCAAAACTTCAGCTTCTACAGCCAAGACCTGATTAACCACCTGTTCAATCATCCCTACACAAAAATTGATTTCCTGATGAAAACGCTGAACGTTTCCCGCCCCAGTGCCGCCAAATACCTGGACGAACTGACTGAAGGCGGATTCCTGCATAAAGAAAAGATAGGCAGGAGCAACTACTATATTAATATCGCACTAATGAATATTTTATTACCAACTGATTGATAACATTTGAAACTTACCCAATATCGAATCAATATATTGCTTACCTGACGCCCGATGGCTTATCGATACAAACCGGCGTATAGTTCCAAATATTACAAACCCATCATCACCACCCAAGGAGTCCAAACCATGAAACCTGTTTTGTTTGCCGCGCTGATTTCCTGTTTTTCAGTTGCTGCGTATGCTGCCTGTACCGACAGCCAGCAGCAATGTGTGATTTATAAAAACGGTAATGTCGCGGCTGAAGGCGGCTGTTCGGTTAACAAATGTCAGAATGCCGATGCGCAGGTGTTGAAATGGAAGCTGAAAAACGGTAAAGGCGTAACCGTCGAAATTGGAAAAAACGGCAAGGTTTTGGTGAATAAAAAACCGGGAGCGAAGGCGAACAACAGCAACGCGGCGGGCATGGGCTTGACGTGTTATGCCGCTGATGCGGACAAACGTGAGCAGTTCTGCTCGACCAATTATTGATATAAGCGGCATGAAAAAAGGTCGTCTGAAACCTGAATCAGTTTTCAGACGACCTTTTGTTTGAGCGTATCGCTATCAGCGTTTGACGCCACTGAGCCTTGCCCAACCTTCGTCGATTTCGGCAGGTTCGATGTCGAACCATTGACTGTAAATGCCGCTGAGTTCTTCAACTTGTTCGTCCAGCAAACCGGACAATACGATGCGTCCGCCTTGTTTGGTGCGGGCGGCGAGCATTTCGCCGAGCATACGCAGGGGATTAGCGAGGATGTTGGCGACAACGATATCGAATTGTCCTTGCGGCAGACCGTCGGGCAGGTAGAACTGTGCATCAACATTGTTTTGTGCGGCGTTGTCTTTGCTGGCGCGAATAGCTTGTTCGTCAATATCGACGCCGACGGCAGAACCTGCGCCGAGCTTGAGGGCAGCGATGGTCAGGATGCCGGAGCCGCAGCCATAGTCAAGGACGCTTTCGCCGCCTTTGAGTTGTGTGTCCAGCCATTTGAGGCAGAGGCGTGTGGTCGGATGGCTGCCTGTACCGAAGGCAAGGCCGGGGTCGAGTTGGAGGTTGACGGCGTTGCTGTTCGGCGCTTCGTGCCAAGAGGGGGTAATCCACAGGCGTTCGGAAATTTGAATAGGGTCGAACTGTGCTTGGGTCAGGCGTACCCAGTCTTGGTCGGCGAGGATTTCGCTGGTGTATGCCAAGTCTTTCAACCCGCATTCTTGACTGGCGGCTTGAATCATGGCTGCGGCATCGTCGTTTTCGCCGAACAGGGCGATGACTTTGCTTTGCTGCCAGATTTGTTCGGTCGGCATGCCGGGTTCGCCGAAGATGGCTTGTTCGTTTTCGGTGCCTGCGTAGGCGTCTTCGATGGCGGCGGAGAGTGCGCCGTGTTCCATCAGGGCGTCGGCGAGGCGTTCGGCGACGGCGTCGTTGACGTTGATGGTGATTTGTTGATAGGACATGGTGGGCCTTCTCGGTGGGGTTGTCTGAAATTAGGAAATGGTAGGCAAATTAAGTGATTTTGGTTATTTGCGGTATGTTTGGGGCTGTCTGTTTCGGTTTGAATCGGTTTCTCTATTTGAACACGGATTGTGTCTTGTACGGAAACGATTCAATGATATAGTGAATTAAATTTAAATCAGGACA
>CAKMQH010000223.1 GCA_927911515.1 uncultured Neisseria sp. | reverse complement strand
CAAAACATCAAATGAACAGCATTAAATCTAGAAAAATCAAGAAAACAAAAAAATAACGGAAAAACTAGAAGAATTAAACAATCTATTGAATAAGAGTAAGGAAGAATTAAGAGGACGAATTAAAGATGCACAAAAATCCTTGTCAGAGGCTTTAAAAAATACAGATAAACAAATTAAAAATAACGAAGAAACAGCTTCTTGCTTCAGCGTATTGGGAATTGCTTTATTGAGTCTTACCATAATTTTATTATTGGTTTTTAGTGGTTTCGTTTTGTGCCATCCTAAATTCTTTGTTGAGAAGAATCTGAATATCCTGTTTTATACATTCCCTATTATTACCCTAATGGTAATCGGTACAACCTGTCTGCGGCATCAGAAAAACCTGTTAGCAGAAGTCCGTCATTTTTCCAATATGAAACACCAAATCGAGCTGTATAGCGGCTTGCTTGAAGCCTCTCAACACGCGGCTGTCAGTTTCAATCATCCGGAAAAAGCAAACGAATATGTACAAGAAACCTTTACCCAAATCCGCAATCGCCTGCTCAATAGCCAATACCTGCCTGACAATTCATCGGCAGATAAGCAGTCGGACAATGATTTTGGATCGGATAAGGTGCTTGATTTGTTAAATAAGATTGCCGATTTGTCCGGAAAGAAAACTATGGGGAATTAGCCAAGAGACAGTTGTTACCCCAAAGGTCGTCTGAAAACGTTTTGGCGAAACTGGCTATCTGTTTTCAGAGACCTTTGTTTGAAATAGTCATTGTCCGTTCGGGTTTATAGCTATTCTTTGGTTCAAGGTTTTCAAACGGATTTCGTGGGCAAAGCCCACGCTACGGGAAGGTTCTATCAACGTGGTCAGTGTAGGTTGGGTCGAGACCCAACAAAGTCTGTTGAGTGTTCGCAATGTTGGGTTTTCAACCCAACCTACGTGAAAGTCGTCTGAAAACGTTTTCAGAGACCTTTCTGACGCTTTGTTATTTTAAAACCGCACAATTTCTTGTGCGGTTTGTCATTGTCAGTCTTTGAAATCAGTATTTGAAGTTTTCGCCGAGATAGACGGAGCGGACTTGTTCGTTGTTGACTAAGTCGTCGGGCTTGCCGGAGGCGAGGACGGTGCCGTCGCTGATGATGTAGGCTCTGTCGCAGATGCTGAGGGTTTCGCGTACGTTGTGGTCGGTAATGAGTACGCCGATGCCGCGTGATTTGAGGAAGTCGATGATTTTTGGATATCGATGACGGCAATGGGGTCGACGCCGGCGAAGGGTTCATCCAAGAGGATGAAGCGCGGCTTCATGGCGAGTACGCGGGCGATTTCGACACGTCGGCGTTCGCCGCCTGACAGGGAGGGGGCGGGGTTGTGGCGCAGGTGGCCGATGTTGAGGTCGGCAAGCAGTTTTTCGACTTCGCCATCGATGCGGCTTTTGTCTTTGGTGCTGATTTCTAAAATGGCGCGAATGTTTTGTTCGACGGTCATTTTGCGGAAAATCGAGGCTTCTTGGGGCAGGTAGCCGACGCCGAGGCGGGCGCGTTCGTGTATGGGCAGGTGGCGCAGTTCTTGCCCGTCGAGGGTAACGCTGCCTGCGTCGGCGGCGATGAGTCCGACGATCATGTAGAAGCTGGTGGTTTTGCCTGCGCCGTTGGGGCCGAGCAGGCCGATGACTTCGCCGCTTTCGATTTCGAGGGAGAAGCTTTTGACGACTTGGCGTTTTTTGAAACTTTTTTTGCAGGTTTTGAACGACGAGGCGGCTGGTGTTTTCGCTCATAAATGACTCTTGGTTCGGAGGTCGTCTGAAAAGGTGTTTGGGGAACTTGCTATGTTGGTTTTCAGAGACCTTTTGTGTTGTCAGATGCGGGTTATTTGGTTTTTTGGGTGCTGGACGGCTGGATGACGACGCTGACCCTGCCGGATTTGGCGGCGGATTTGGCACCTGATTTGGAGCTGCCGTTGATGGTATAGACTTCGGTTTTGGTGTTGTAGGTGATGACTGCGCCTTCGGCAACGTCGCCGCCGCGTTGGACTTTGGCGTTGCCGGTCAGGGTAACGAGGTTGATGGCGGAGGAGTAGGTTACGTTGTTGGCTTGTCCGTTAACCGTGCCTTTGTTGTCGTCGAGCGTCTGGCTGAAGCGGACGGGCGAGCCGCTGGCTTTCATGAATTGTTCGCCTTTGTCGTTGCGTGAGACGTTGACGCTGCCGGCGCGGATGTTGAGCGTGCCTTGTTTGATGATGACGTTGCCGGTGAAGGTGGTGCTTTGGTTGTTTTGGTCGAGCGAGCCTTGGTCGGCTTCAATCTGGATCGGCTGCTTGCTGTCGCTTTGCAGGGCGTAGGCTGGGGCGGTGGCGAAAAATGCGGTTAAAACACATGCCTTACATATTTTTTGTATCATAAATCGTGGCTTTCACTCTGGATGGGAAGTTCAACAAACCTTTTTTGTGGTCATACGTCAGACCTTCGGCGCTGCCGCTCGATTCGCCGTATTGGAAGGTAACGGGCGTGTCGGTTTTGGCGTATTGCGATTCGGTGTCGACGTGTAGAAGCTCGGTTTTGACGACGCCCGCCTGTCGCTTGGCATCGGCGGCTTTGGTCAGGACGACGTTGTGTTTGAACAGGAGTTGTTTGGTTTGGGTGTTGTACACGGCTTCGTCGCTGCCGACGTCGTAAAGCCGGCTGCCTTCTTGGAAGAAGACGAGGTGCGGCAGCTCGAAATGTACGTCGGTGCTTTCGGGAAACTGTTTTGCCCCTCTTGCGCTCAGATGCTCTTTCAGACGACCTTGTTCGTCAAATCGCCGCCCGTCTATGCCGTCCATCGTATATTGCGGCTGGTTGGGGTTGAGTTTGACTTCTTCAATGTCGATTTCGCTGATGCGCCCCAGCCATGCCGACAATCCGCCGAGCGCGACCGCCAGCACCAAAGGGAATGCGATTCCGTACCGCCATCTTACTTTCATTTGATGTACTCGTTCAAAGCCGCGCCCAGCGTACCTTTCGCGCGCATAATCAGGTCGCACACTTCGCGCACCGCGCCTGCGCCGCCCGCGTGTTTCGTAATATAGGCGGCGTGTTGCAGCGCAAACCAATGCGCGTCGGGGACGGCAACCGGCAATCCGCAGCGCACCATCACCGGCAAATCGACCACGTCGTCGCCGACAAAGGCGCACTCGGCTTCTTCTACGCCTGCCTGCGCGCGCAATTCTTCATAGGCAGCGCGTTTGTCCGAAATGCCTTTGAAGTAGTAATTTATGCCCAACTGCTTGACGCGGATGCCGACGGAAGGCGCGTCCCGACCTGTGATAATCGCAGTCTGCACGCCGCTTGCCTGAAGCATCTTCAAGCCGTGTCCGTCCAGCGTGTGGAACGATTTGATTTCTTCGCCGTCGTCGCGGATGAAGATGCGGCCGTCGGTCAAAACGCCGTCCACATCCAAATATCAGCAGCTTGATATGCGCCGCGCGCTGTTGCAGCTCGGGGTCTAAGGTTTGCATAGTGTTTCCTTGCGGATTGCTAGGTTTCAGACGACCTATTCTAACATAAAGGTCGTCTGAAAACGGTTAGCCCGCCTTTACACAATCCGCGCCATCAGTAAATCGTGCATATTCAGCGCGCCGGTCAGCACGCCGTCGGCGTCGGTTACCAAAAGCCCGTTCACATGGTTTGCCTGCATGACTTTGAGGGCTTCGGTAGCGAGGCGTTCGGCGGGGATGGTTTTGGGGGAAGGGTGCATGATTTTATCGACGGTCAGTCCGTCAAAGCGGTCGCGCTGTTGGAACAGGCGGCGCAAATCGCCGTCGGTGAACACGCCTTTCAGACGACCTTCATTGTCCGTTACCGCCAGCATACCCAAACCTTTTTCGCTCATGCTGACGATGGCTTCTTTTAAGGGCGTACCGAGTCGGACGGCGGGCAGGGCGTCGTCTTTGTGCATAATGTCCGCAACGCGTAAAAGCAGGCGTTTGCCTAGGCTGCCGGCAGGGTGGCTCAGGGCGAAATCGTGGGGCGTGAACGCGCGTGCGCGCAGCAGGACGACCGCCAACGCATCGCCCAAAGCCATGACGGCGGTCGTACTGGTCGTCGGGGCAAGTCCCAGCGGGCAGGCTTCTTTGGAAACTGACGCCGTGATGTGAATGTCGGCATGGCGCGCCATGGTCGAGTCGGGGCGGGCGGTAATGCAGATTAGGGTGATGTTTTTGCGTTTGAGCGCGGGAATGATGGCGGCGATTTCGTCGCTTTCGCCGGAATTGGAAATCGCGACGACGACGTCGTTGTCCACAATCATGCCCAAATCGCCGTGTGCCGCTTCTGCAGGATGGACGAAAAACGCGGGTGTGCCGGTTGAAGCCATAGTCGCCGCTATTTTGCGTCCGATATGTCCCGATTTGCCCATGCCCGTGATGACGACCCTGCCTTTGCAGTGCAACAGCGCGTCTGCCGCAAGGACGAAGTTTTCGTCCAATTCCGCCGCAATTTCACGCAAGCCTTCCGCTTCGGTGTGCAACACTTCGCGCGCCCAATCGAGATATTGACCGTTTCCTGCCATAATTTCATGCCTTTTTGTGTTCGTTTTATATCGTTTTGGACATCATTAAATGCCCTAATAAACTATCCAAATTTTCCGAATAGGGGTAGCATTACCGCCAGCTTCGCAAATAACCTATATTTATTTAAAGGAATCAGAGATGACTATTTTATCGGACGTTAAAGCATTAGGACAACAAATCTGGCTGGACAACCTTTCCCGCTCGCTCGTACAAAGCGGCGAATTGGCGCAAATGCTGAAACAAGGCGTGTGCGGCGTCACTTCCAATCCCGCCATCTTCCAAAAAGCCTTCGCCGGCGACGCGCTTTACGCCGATGAAGTCGCCGCCCTCAAACAACAAGACCTCAGCCCCAAACAACGCTACGAAACCATGGCGATTGCCGACGTACAGGCAGCCTGCGACGTTTGCCTTGCCGAACACGAATCCACCGGCGGCAAACCGGTTTCGTCAGCCTAGAAGTTTCCCCCGAGCTTGCCAAAGACGCACAAGGCACGGTAGAAGAAGCCCGCCGTCTCCATGCCGCCATCGCGCGTAAAAACGCCATGATTAAAGTCCCCGCCACCGACGCAGGCATCGAAGCACTCGAAATCCTCATCGCCGACGGCATCAGCGTGAACCTGACCCTGCTGTTCTCACGCGCCCAAACCCTCAAAGCCTACGCAGCCTACGCGCGCGGCATCGCCAAACGCTTGGCAGCCGGACAAAGCGTTGCCCATATCCAAGCCGTCGCCAGCTTCTTCATCTCCCGCGTGGACGGCGCGCTTGACGCCACGCTGCCCGACCACCTCAAAGGCAAAATCGCCATCGCCCTTGCCAAAGCCGCCTACCAAGACTGGGCGCAATACTTCGGCAGCCCCGAATTTGCCGCGCTGGAGGCCAAAGGCGCAAACCGCGTACAGCTCTTATGGGCATCCACAGGCGTCAAAAACCCCGCCTATCCCGACACGCTCTACGTTGACAGCCTGATCGGCGCACACACCGTCAACACCGTTCCCGACGCCACCCTCAAAGCCTTCATCGACCACGGTACAGCCAAATCTACGCTGACCGAAGGCGTAGAAGAAGCACAAGCGCAGCTTGCCGAAACCGCCGCGATCGGCATAGACGTAGAAACCCTCGCCAACCGCTTACAGGAAGACGGCTTGAAACAATTTGAAGAAGCCTTTGACAAACTGCTCGCCCCGCTGGCTTGATTGTCAAAACCCAAGCCAGCCTTAGCAATCTGGTTTCTAAGCTTCACCGATAAAACAAACTCAAAAGGTCGTCTGAAAACCTCAATTCGAGATTTTCAGACGACCTTTTGCCGTTTCCATCATCTATATATAGATTCAAATCGAGACCAAGTATAGTGGATTAACTTTAAACCAGTACGGCGTTGCCTTGCCTTAGCTCAAAGAGAACGATTCTCTAAGGTGCTGAAGCACCAAGTGAATCGGTTCCGTACTATCTGTACTGTCTGCGGCTTCGCCGCCTTGTCCTGATTTAAATTTAATCCACTATATCATTATCGCCATCAGCTAATGCAGGCAGAATCTGCCAAAAATAATGTGCAAAATCGAAAAAGGGCAGGACGGGTATCCCTATCGGTTATCCCCTTTTTAGAAGAGGCTTCGGGCGCTGAAAACAACTATTCAAAATTAAATTAATTTCCATAAATTTCTATTTCGAATTACCGTTTATCTCAAATAAATACCAAATATCAAAATATCATATTAAAAATATTCGAAAAATCAATATATTGAAAATATCTAAATTTTAAAAATACCGTTTATCTGAAAAATAATACCGTTGTCAAAATATCAAATATT
>CAKMQH010000222.1 GCA_927911515.1 uncultured Neisseria sp. | reverse complement strand
GGGCATGACGGGGTATCGCCGATAACGGCAAAGCCGTTGGGCAGCTTGGACACTTTGTCGCCGTGGCTCATCCATACGTCGAGCGTGTTCGGTGCGTCGTCGTAAATATCGCGGGTCAGTTCGCTATCGATGGTTTTGACTTGCGCGTAACCGAATTCGCGCTGGTTGCCGGGCTGAACTTCGCCGCCCAAGTGGTGCGCCATAAACTGCATTCCGTAGCAGATGCCCAAAACCGGAATGCCCAAATCGAAGATACCGGTATCGGCTTGATAGTCGGATTCGTAAACGGAATTAGGGCCGCCTGAGAGGATAATGCCTTTCGGATTGAAGGCTTTGATTTCGTCCAAAGGCATGTCGAAGGAATGCAGCTCGCAGTAAACATGGGCTTCGCGCACACGGCGGGCGATAAGCTGGGTAACTTGCGAACCGAAGTCGAGAATGAGGATTTTTGTCTTGGGTCATGGCGGGAACTTTGCAGAGTGATAGGAAACGGTCTGACTGTTTCAAAACGGGATTCCGATAACAAAACAGGTCGTCTGAAAACGGCGGATTATACCATTTTCAGACGACCTTTGCAGTGAGAGGGGCTTAGTTATCCTGCTGTTTATGCTGCTTATAAGGCACCATGTCGCTGCGCGAAAGCAGCAGCAGGCAGCCTAGCACCATCATTCCCAAAGCAACCAGCGGCGAATAACCGAGCCAATATTGATTGTGCAGATACACCGCCGCGCCGATATACACCAACAGCGGGCCGGACACGATAGACTGCTTGTTGACGCCGTCCATCACCAAAACTGCAATCCCCGCCAGCACCATACCGGCGGACACGATGGTCGAAGTTGCGGGCAGGATGTCCGTCGTTTTCAAAAACCAAACGGCACCGAAGATAATCAAAAACAGCGGCAGGAAAAGCGAAGAGCGAGACATGGCTTTACTCCGTAAAATTTCAGACGACCCTGATTATTGGGTCGCAGGGGTCGTCTGAAAAGCCTGAAGAAAGCAATCTTGGGTATGTTTTTGCAAACATAGGGCTTGATGTGTAAACGGCGGGGACACGTTTGCAGCGACATCGGCGTCCAGCGGTCAATTCAAGCTGCTATCAGCCTCAGCGCACATTTTTCATCAAACGTTGTTTTCGCGTTTCCAGTCGGCTTCTTTCAGGCTTTGGCGTTTGTCGTGTTGTTTTTTACCCTTCGCCAAGCCGATTTCCATTTTGATTTTGCCGCGCGTGAAGTGCAGGTTCAACGGCACAATGGTATAACCCGCGCGCTCGGTTTTACCGATGAGCTTGTTGATTTCGGATTGCTTGAGCAAAAGCTTGCGCGGACGGACGGGGTCGGGTTTGACGTGTGTCGAAGCGGTCGGCAGCGCGGTAATATGGCAGCCGACCAGATAAAAAGCGTCTTTTTTCCAGTAGATATAGCTTTCTTTCAACTGCACCCGCGCGGCGCGGATGGCTTTGACTTCCCAACCTTCCAATACCAAACCGGCTTCGAGCTGGTCTTCGATAAAGAAGTCGTGAAAGGCTTTTTTATTATTGGCAATACTCATTGTTTTGATTCTTCTATACTTTTCAGACGAGCTATTTTATCAGCGCGTCCTAGAAATGGAAATGTTTGAATGTGAATGGATGCGGTATACACCGCGCGCCCTACCCTTTATTTTTTCCATCAATAAAAACAACATGACGGCGTTTAATATCAGGATATCGTCGCTCGAAGCCGCTTGGGTTTCTTTGTGCAAACTGAATTTACCCTCCCACAACGCCCTCAATTTCTTCAAACGGTACACCACAGTATCGTCGGGTCGGGTAATCAAATAAGTCGGATTGAAGAAAAGACCTGTCAGCCACCCCAGATACGGAACCTCTCCTACCATTTTATCCAGCACAGCCACCCAAGGATTTTTTTCGCGGATATGGAAGAGCAGTTGACCTTCAGCATCCGTCACCTGATAGCTCGTGCGCCAAAGCGACTTGACCCCTTCATGCACCACTTTCCCCAAAACCGTACCGGAAGCATTCTGAATGACATAGGTCGCACCAAAATCAATAACCCTGTCCGCCTGAATCGTAAACACAGGCGTATTCTGATCGCGATTAGGGAAAACCTGAATCGACTCTTTGAGCTTAAACATTTTCTGCCGCGTATAAGCGATTTCGTTCCCCGCTTCGTCTCTGACAAAAAAAATCATTGGCAATGGATAAAAGTTTGAAATGGAAATAAAGCGGAAAGTTCAGACTGCTTACTTCCTTAGAAACACTCATGTTTTCATACATTTTTATATAATCAATCATCACGTTTTCCTTTTTTCGTTTACATAGAATATGAATTGAAAGGTCGTCTGAAAGCCATTATGCGGTTTTCAGAGACCTTTTTACACCATTTATTGCGCCTTCAATCGGTTCAACAACGTTTTGACCGTACCGCCGTAATACGCGCTCGAAGTACAGTACACCGTTTCCAAGCCGCATTGCCCTTGCGAACCGTATTTCTTAATACACTGACTCAGCGCAACTTGATGCACGCTCTTGAAGCGCGGCGAAGTAATCACTACGGCATTATCCGTCGTCAGTTTGCCTTCTGCTTTCGGGTAAGCGACGGCGATGCAGGTGTTATGAAGCGGCACAACCGATTTACAGCCTGTCGCCTCGCCGTTTTGCACGCCGGAAAGCGTGTCCTGCCCGCGGCAAAACGCCTCCAGTTCCGCATTTGCCTCGATTTGCGACATATTTTCTTTAGTCGTTTTAATCAGCAGCGCGTCATTACCGTCATGCGGATTCTGCCACATGGCGAGATAACCATAAGTATCCGCTGCATTCGCGCCCGCTGACAAAATAGTGGCGATAAGTGCCATTACAATCTTTTTCATTATTGATTCCAAATGCTTATGTCGTTAGTTTGACTGCCATCATTATAAAGCAAAGCCCACGGCGAATATATGCCTGCATCACTTTTCATTTCAAGCCCCTTGTTACAAGGTCGTCTGAAAGCGTTTCTTCTACGAAGTTAAAACGGATATAACACATTTCGTCAAAATCCAATAGACAGTGGTTTCGGCTATACTGTCGGCTGTCGCGGCGTTGGTCCATTTTGCTATGCGCAATCTTCAAGCCCTCGCCCGATACCGATAACCGATTCATTTCGCTCTATTTATTTCCCAGTCAACCCCCAAAAGGAAACCCTTATGGCTCAAATTACTTTCCACGACAACCCTGTCCACACTTCCGGCGACCTGCCAGCCGTCGGTCAAACCGCGCCTGCATTCAACCTGACCGCTGGCGATCTGTCCGACAAAACTTTGGCGGATTTTGCGGGCAAGCGCAAAGTATTGAACATTTTCCCAAGCGTCGATACCGGCGTGTGCGCCCAATCCGTGCGTACGTTTAACCAACGCGCGTCTTCTTTGAATAACGCGGTCGTACTGTGCATTTCAGCCGACCTGCCGTTTGCCCAAGCACGTTTCTGCGGTGCGGAAGGTTTGGACAACGTGGTGAACCTGTCCACATTCCGCAGCAGCTTTGCCGCCGATTACGGCGTCGCACTGACCGACAGCCCGTTGCGCGGACTGACTGCGCGCGCCGTTGTGGTTTTGGACGAAAACGACAAAGTCCTGCACAGCGAATTGGTTGCCGAAATCGCCAACGAACCTGATTACGACGCGGCTTTGGCTGTTTTGTAAACAAGGGTTTTAAAGCTGAAAAAGGTCGTCTGAAAAGTTTCAGACGACCTTTTGTCTTTGTTTGCACTATTTCGCAGGCGACTTCAATTCAAACACTTCGGGATGCGCCTTGAAATACTCTACGGCGATAAATCCGCCGCCGATGATGATAAACAGGCACACCGCCATCACTATCATAGCAAGGATGAACTTATCCGAAGCTTGAGCATCGGGCTTTTGTTTATCCGCCATTATTTTATCTCCGAGAGCCAGTCGCGGGCGGTGAGAAACTCGTTCAGCCGCGCTTCGGGCGAACCTTCTTCGGGCGCGTATTGATATTCGAAGCGCACCAAAGGCGGCATGGACATCAAAATGCTTTCCGTGCGCCCGCCGCTTTGCAGGCCGAACAGCGTACCCCTGTCCCAAACCAAATTAAATTCCACATAACGACCGCGCCGGTAAAGCTGGAAATCGCGTTCGCGTTCGCCGTATGGCGTGTTTTTGCGTTTCGCCACAATCGGCAGATACGCCCTGATATAGCCTTCGCCGACCGCCTTGATGAAATTCAGGCAGGTGTCGAAATCCCAGCGGTTCAAATCGTCGAAGAACAAACCGCCTACGCCGCGCGTTTCGCTACGGTGTTTCAGGTAAAAATACTCGTCGCACCATTTTTTGAACTCGGGATAAACCGCTTCCCCAAACGGCGCGCATACGTCCCGCGCGACCGTGTGCCAGTGCAAAATATCTTCTTCAAACGGATAAAACGGCGTCAAATCAAAGCCGCCGCCGAACCACCACACAGGCTCGCCGCCTTCCGGATACGCGATAAAAAAGCGTACGTTCGCATGGCTGGTCGGCACATACGGAGTTTTCGGATGAATCACCAGCGAAACGCCCATCGCCTCAAACGCCGCGCCCGCCAGTTCAGGGCGGTGCGCCGTCGCCGAAGCGGGCATTTTGTCGCCCTTCACATGCGAAAAGTTCACGCCCGCCTGCTCGAATACCGCGCCGTTTTTCAACACGCGGGTTTCGCCCACGCCCAATTTGCCCGTCCATTCTTCACGCGCAAACACCGCCCCGCCGTCTTCTTGCTCAAGCGCGGCGCAGATTTGGTTTTGCAGGTTTTTCAATACGGTTAAAACGGCTTCGGTGTGCATGGCTGGTTCCTTATGGATGGGGTCGTCTGAAAACCGTATTTTAATACGGCGCGCCGGATATTTATCAGAATTGCTGAAAAACGGGATGAAACAAGGTTTACATTCGCTCAAAACGTCGTCTGAAATCTTGGATTTGAGTTTTCAGACGACCCCTTTTGCGTCTTCAACCCTGTTTGCGCCTCGTCTGAAAAAACGCCTGCAAAACGGCTTTGCACTCGTCTTCCAAGATGCTGCCTTTAATTGCCGTGTGTTTGTTCAGCAGCGGGTTGGCAAACAGATTGACTACGCTGCCCGCGGCGCCGGTTTTGGGTTCTGCCGCGCCGTAGATGACGCGGCGGACGCGGGCTTGGATGATGGCGGAGGCGCACATGGTGCAGGGTTCGAGCGTGATGTAGAGGTCGCACTCGTCGAGGCGGTAGTTTTGAAGGGTGGCACCCGCGGCGGCAAGGGCGCGGATTTCGGCGTGGCGGCTGATGTCGTGGTCGCTGACGCAGGTGTTGTGTGCGGCGGCGATGATTTGATTGTTGGAGACGACGACCGCGCCGACAGGGATTTCGCCGATACGGACGGACTGTTCTGCCTGCACTAAGGCAGCGCGCATGAAGGTTTCCATTTCAGACGACGTGGGGAAAACGGCAACGGGCGGATGGTTTTTGACGGCTTGTTCCAAAGCGGTTTTCTGCGTTTGCGGCAGCTCTTGCGGTTTGATACCGAGCAACAAGGCTTCGAGTTGCCAAAGCGTGCTGCGGGTAACGGTCAGTCCGGCGGCTTTGAGCAGCAGAAAAGCTTGGACGGAACCCGTGTCGAGCAGTTCTTCTACGCTGCGGATGCCGAGGGCTTGCAGGGCGGATAAGGTTTGCGGGGCGATGGGCGGCGTGGTCAACAGGGTCGGCATGGCGTTTTAGATTTGGAAATGGCGGCGGACGAGTGCCAAGGTTGTCTGAACGTGGTCGCCGTCGGTATAGGGGTCGATGCTGTGCGCCAATGGGATTTTGCGCAACCAAGTGAGTTGGCGTTTGGCAAGCTGGCGGGTGGCGGCAATGCCTTTTTCGACAAAGGTGTCGTAATCGGTCAAGCCTTCAAGGTAATCCCATGCCTGCCGGTAGCCGACGCAGCGCATAGAGGGCATATCCGCGGTCAGTTCGGGATATTTTTGGCGCAGGGCGCGCATTTCGTCGATGAAGCCTTGCTCCAGCATTTGTGTGAAACGGCGGGCGATGTTTTCGTGCAGCAAGGCGCGGTTTTCGGGAATCAGGGCTGTGGTGCAGAGGTCGAGCGGCGGAGTGTAGTCGGCTTTTTCAGCAAAATGCGCGCTCAAGGGCTTGCCGGTCAGGCGGTACACTTCTAAAGCGCGTTCAATGCGTTGGCTGTCGTTCGGTTTCAGACGACCTGCGGTTTCAGGGTCTATGGTTTGCAGGTTTTGATACAGATGCGCCAAGCCGTATCGTTGTTTTTCTTCCTGCAACTGGGCGCGCACGGCGGCATCCGCTTCGGGCAGGTCGTTCAAGCCTTCGGTCAGCGCGTGGAAATACATCATCGTACCGCCGACAATCAAAGGCAGCCTGCCGCGCGCGCGGATTTCCTCCGCCAGCCGCACACAGTCGCCGACAAACTCCGCCGCGCTGTAAGACTCCGTCGGCGGAATGATGTCGATAAGGTGGTGCGGCACGGCATCAAGCTCGGCAGCCGTCGGCTTTGCCGTGCCGATGTCCATATCGCGGTACACCAGCGCGGAATCGAGGCTGATGATTTCAACCGGTAGGGCTTCGGCGATTTTCAAGGCGAGGGCGGTTTTCCCGCCGGCAGTCGGGCCGAGTATGGCAAAGGCTTTTGGGGTGTTCATATCAAAAGGGGCGTGGGGAAACGGACGGATTATAGCAAAAGGTCGTCTGAAATCATTGCTTCATTCATGATAAATATCTGTATCGACACCCGATTCCCCCAATTTTCCCGAACCGTGAAGAAGTCGAAATATCGCTCCGCCCTAGTTTCTTTAATCTAAAGCAGGTAGAATGGCAACCGTTGCCTGATGCGGGCAAACACCCGCACCATCCGACGAACACTACCAAAATACAATCATATATAAATAATTTAGGAGCACTAAAATGGAACATAAGCTGCCACAACTGCCTTATGAACTGGACGCATTGTCCCCACATCTGAGCAAAGAGACTTTGGAGTTCCACTACGGCAAACACCATCAAACCTACATCACCAATCTGAACAATCAAATCAAAGGTACCGAATTTGAAAACCTGCCTTTGGAAGAGATTGTGAAAAAATCTTCAGGCGGCGTGTTCAACAACGCAGCCCAAACTTGGAATCACACCTTCTACTGGCTGGGTTTCACGCCCAAAGGTCAAGGCAAACCTTCCGGCGAGCTGCCGCCGCCATCGACGCCAAATGGGCAGCTTCGAGAAATTCCAAGAAGCATTCTCCGCTTGCGCGGCAGGCACTTTCGGCTCCGGTTGGGCATGGTTGGTGAAAACCCCTGCCGGCGAATTGGATTTGGTTTCCACTTCCAACGCGGCAACTCCGCTGACCACTGAAAACACTCCGCTGCTGACCTGCGACGTATGGGAACACGCCTACTACATCGACTACCGCAACAGCCGTCCCAACTACCTGAAAGGTTTCTGGGAAATCGTCAACTGGGACGAAGTCGCCAAACGCTTTGCTGCTTAAGTTGAACGTTTAAAATAAAAGGTCGTCTGAAATCGATTTTCAGAGACCTTTTTATCGTGCAACGCGGTATCAATGTTTTCTAATATCCGCTATTGATTTGACTTTAGCATCAGCCTCTTTTCGCAGGACGGCTTGGTTTCGAGCCGAAAGAATCGTTGGCTTTACGTTTGCCTTTGAAGCCTTCGCCGCCTTTCTTAAATCCTTCTTTTTTGAAACCTTCGCCGCGCGATTTGCCGCCGAAGCCTTCTTTGCCCGGTTTCTTATCGCCGCGCCAGCCGCCGGATTTTCTATCGCCCCAACCGCCTTTGCCTTTCGGTTTGCCGCCTGCGGATTTGCGCTTGCGGGTCGGCTCCATGCCTTCGACGGTCACTTCGTTCAGCTTACGGTCGATGTATTTTTCGATTTTGTGCACTTTGACGTATTCGTTCACTTCGGCGAAGGTAATCGCAATACCCGTGCGCCCTGCCCGTCCGGTACGGCCGATGCGGTGGACGTAGTCTTCCGCCTGTTTCGGCAGGTCGTAGTTGATGACATGGGTGATGGTCGGCACGTCGATACCGCGTGCGGCAACGTCGGTGGCAACCAAAATTTGCAGCGGCCTTTGCGCAAGTCCATCAGCGTGCGATTGCGCCAGCCTTGCGGCATGTCGCCGTGCAGGCAGTTGGCGGCGAAACCTTTTTCATACAAATCGTCGGCGATGACTTCGGTCATGGCTTTGGTGGACGTAAAAATCACGCATTGGTCGATGTTGGCGTCGCGCAGGATGTGGTCGAGCAGGCGGTTTTTGTGGCGCATATCGTCGCAGTACAGCAACTGCTCTTCGATTTTGCCTTGATCGTCCACGCGCTCGACTTCGACGACTTCAGGGTTTTTCGTCAGTTTGCGCGCGAGTTTGCCGACTGCACCGTCCCAAGTGGCGGAGAACAATAATGTCTGACGGTCGGTCGGAGTGGCTTCGACAATGGTTTCGATGTCGTCGATAAAGCCCATGTCCAACATACGGTCGGCTTCGTCCAAAATCAGCACTTCCAAACGGTCAAAATCGACCTTGCCGCTTTGCATCAAGTCCATCAGACGACCCGGCGTGGCGACAATCAGGTCGACCGGTTTGCTCAGAGCGCGGGTTTGGTAGCCGAACGATGCGCCGCCGACGATGCTGACGGTGCGGAACCAGCGCATATTTTTGGCGTACGCCAGCGCGTTTTTCTCGACTTGCGTCGCCAATTCTCGGGTCGGCGTCAACACCAACGCGCGCGGGCCTTTGCCCGGTTTTTCGCTGCGTTTGATCAGCCGCTGCAACGTCGGCAGCAGGAAGGCGGCGGTTTTACCGGAGCCGGTTTGCGCCGAAGCCATGAT
>CAKMQH010000221.1 GCA_927911515.1 uncultured Neisseria sp. | reverse complement strand
TCGCTTTGAAAATTGCATCGACAGGACCGGAACCTGTGGCGGAGGCGCGTTTTTCTTCGCCTTTGATGCTGAACACAATGTCGGCATGCGGCTCTTCGCCGGTTTCGGTGCTGATTTTTTGGGAGATGAATTTGTAGCTTTCCGCATTCATGCTGCCCATTTCGTCGGACACCAGCGCGTGCAGGTCTTCATCGAAGATTTCGCGTTTTTTGTCGGCGAGTTCTTTAAAGCGGGCAAACGCGGCGTTCAGCGCTTCCTCGCTTTCCAATTCGATACCCAAATCCGCCAGCTTGGTTTTGAAGGCGTTGCGGCCGGATAATTTGCCCAAGCTCAGGCGGTTTGCCGCCCAGCCGACGGACTCAGCGGACATGATTTCATAGGTTTCGCGGTGTTTCAGCACGCCGTCCTGATGGATGCCTGATTCGTGTGAAAAGGCATTGGCGCCGACGATGGCTTTATTGGGCTGCACGGGATAGCCGGTGATAGTCGAAACCAGTTTGGACGAAGGCACGATTTGGGTGGTGTCAATGCCGGTTTCCAAGCCGAAAAGGTCGTGGCGCACTTTCAAAGCCATCACGATTTCTTCAATCGAAGCATTGCCTGCGCGTTCGCCCAAACCGTTGACGGTGCATTCCACCTGGCGCGCGCCGCCTTTGAGCGCGGCTAGCGAATTGGCGACTGCCAAGCCTAAATCGTTGTGGCAGTGTGCCGACCAAACGACTTTGTCGCCGTTGGGCGTTTTGGCGATGAGTTCGCGGAAAAATTCTTCGGTTTTATGGGGAATGGAATAGCCGACGGTATCGGGAATGTTGATGGTGGTCGCGCCCGCTTCAATCACCGCGCCGCAGATTTCGGCAAGAAAATCGATTTCCGAACGCAACGCGTCTTCGCAGGAAAACTCCACATCGTCAGTGTATTCGCGCGCGATTTTGACCGCTTTGACAGCCGCTTCGATAACCTGTTTCGGCTTCATCTTCAGCTTGTACTCCATATGGATCGGGCTAGTGGCGATAAAGGTGTGGATGCGTTTTTTCGGCGCAGGCGAAACTGCCTCACCTGCTTGACGGATGTCGCGTTCGACGGCACGGGACAATGAACAGACCGTTGATTTTGTGATGGTTTTGGCAATCGCATTCACCGCTTCGAAATCGCCCGGACTGGCAGCGGCAAAACCCGCTTCGATGATGTCCACACCCAATTTTTCCAATTGGCGTGCTACACGGATTTTCTCCTCTTTAGTCATGGCGGCACCGGGCGATTGCTCGCCGTCGCGCAGGGTGGTATCGAAAATAATTACGCGGTTGGTCTGTGTCATTTCAGTTCTCTCCAGAGATTCGTTTTTTTGTAAAAAAGCATTCAAATCCAGCGGTCTGCCTTGCGCTTCCGCCAGCGCGGTCAGCTTTGCAGTTGCGCCAAAGGCAGCGACCCGCGCGTGCGCCATTTATAGATGGCGGCAGTCGTCGCGGCATTTTCGGGATCGTGTTGTTTCAACGCCTCGGCAAGCGCATTCACGCCGCCGAAATAAGCAACTAAGCGGTCAATGTCTAATTGCATGATGTTCCTTGTCCAAACTTTATCGGAATTATGATTTGCTTTGGAAGGGGATTATACGCATTTTAGACAAAACGACAATCTATTTTTATAAAATTACGAATTTTCTTTTTAAATTAGATTATTTTTATACATTTTGTCCAATCTAGTTTAAACATCCCAGCATGAAAAGGCAGAACAATCATACCTGCCACGAGATAATAAACAGACATCACAACCCAAGCTGCGCTTGCTTGTTTAGAATGCTCCACCCCTCCATAACGGCAATACATCGCAAGCCGAAATATAGTAAACTTGCCGTCAGTTTTCCCTTCGTCTTTCCTATCATGTTTCCCATCATCCAAACCGACCGCGCCGCTACCGAATGGCGCAACGAAAGCACGCAAAAGCCGCCCAAGCAGGCGGTTTATATGCATGAAAGCAATGCCGCCGATATTCTGAAAAACGCCCATGCTCACACAGCAACCGTTTGGACGGGCGATTTCCACAACGCCAAACAAGTGTTGGCGGCGATGAAAAAGCGCGTCCGCAGGTCGTCTGAAAAAACAAAAAACGCGCCTGCCGATATTCAGACGGCCTTCCATACCTACCGCATGAAGCAGGCGCAGCAAAGCCGCGTGTTGAATATGCTTGCCGTCGAAATCGGTGCAGGTTTTCAGTTAAACAACCCGCGCGCGCCCGACGTCCGCGCCGCTCTTGCCGATGTGTACGACGAACCGGACGACGCGCCGTTTTTGCTGCCACTCAACCAGCTTTTGGGCTTTATCGGCGCACACGAATGGCACAAAAAGGGTATAGACATTTCGCAGCTTGGCGGCAAAATCCACGTCCCCTTCGGCGTGTTCTCGCCCCTGCGCGGCGAATATTTGGACTTAATCGCCCAAGCGCCGTTGAATCCTAATATTCAGACGGCGTTCGACATCGGTACAGGTTCCGGCGTTATCGCCGCCATCCTTGCCAAACGCAGCATTCCCGACATCACCGCCACCGATACCAACCCCAAGGCCATCGCCTGCGCAACCGCCAACCTCGCCCGCTTGGGGCTGGACAAACAAGTCGCCGTCCAAGCCGTTGATTTGTTTCCCGAAGGCCGCGCCGACCTGATCGTCTGCAACCCGCCGTGGCTGCCCGCCAAACCGACTTCCGCCGTCGAAACCGCCCTCTACGACCCCGACAACGCCATGCTGACCGCCTTCTTAAACGGCGTACGGCAGCATTTAAACCCACAAGGCGAAGCGTGGTTAATCATTTCCGACTTGGCGGAACATCTGCACTTACGCGACCGTGATTTTCTGGAACAATGTTTTCAGACGGCCTCTTTAGAAGTGGCCGATATTCTGAAAACCAAACCGCGCCACCGCAAAACAGCCGACGAATCCGACCCGCTCGCCTTCGCCCGCAATCGGGAAACCACATTTCTCTATCGTTTGAAAGCAAAGTCCTGATATACAATTAGGTCGTCTGAAACCCGTTCCCGCCATTCCCATGCAACTGATCAAATACCTCCAATCCCAAGGCATAGGCAGCCGCAAACAATGCCAGTGGCTGATTCAAAACGACTGTGTCGAAATCAACGATACACTCTGCAACGACGCCAAAGCCGACATTAATCCCGCCGAAGTGCAAACGCTGCGCATAGACGGCGAAGACATCGTCGTCGTACCCATGCCCTATTTTTATATCCTGCTCAACAAGCCCGCCGATTACGAAACCTCGCACAAACCGCAGCAATACCCCAGCGTTTTCAGCCTTTTCCCCGACCATATGCGCAATATCGACATGCAGGCGGTCGGCAGGCTGGATGCGGATACGACGGGCGTTTTGCTGATTACCAACGACGGGCAGTTCAACCACCGCGTTACCTCGCCGAAACACAAAATCCCGAAAATCTACCGCGTTACTCTGAAGCATCCTGCCGACGAAAGCCTGTGTGAAACGCTGAAAAACGGCGTCCTGCTGCACGACGACAACGAAACCGTCCGCGCCGCCGAAGCCGTTTTGGAAAATCCAACCACCCTGCTGATGACCATTACCGAAGGCAAATATCATCAAGTCAAACGCATGGTCGCCGCCGCCGGCAATCGCGTCGAACATCTCCATCGGGACGAATTCAACGGACGAACGGTAGAAAATTTAGCCTCAGGGGAGTGGAAATTCATCACAGTTTAAAATTTTTGAAGTTTTTTCAAAAAAAATTTAACCATTATGATTTTTTTATTTGTTTAAAAACATGATGATATAAGTGTTAAGATGTCATTAACCAAACTTAACGCCATCATTCGTGAACTATTATATAATTCGGGTGTCTGAGTAACACTTGCTTCGAGAGAAGTGAGTAAGTGAGTAAGATCCGTTTTACCCCGTAATGTTGTTTGGCCATCTATTACCTTTTCCCCTTAGTATAGATGGTTTTTTTATCTGCGATTTTCTCAGCCCTTTTCCCAGTATCGCTGGAATTGTCTTTCTGCGTCCTATTGAATTCCCGTTCAGACGACCTTATCATCAACCCATTCCCACTTTATCCGCAGAAACACCATGCAAAACATTCAAGACTACGTCCGCCGCACCACGTCCGCCGCCAAGCAGGCTTCCTATATTGTCGCTGCCGCCGAGACCGCGCAAAAAAACGCTGCGCTCCTGCGCACTGCCGAACTCATCAAACACCACCAAACCGCCATACTCGCCGCCAACGCCCAAGATATGGAACAGGCTGCGCAGAAAGGTTTGAACGACGCCCTGCTCGACCGCCTGCGACTGACCGAAAAAACCATAGACGCCATGTGCGAAGGTTTGCGCCAAATTGCCGCCCTGCCCGACCCCGTCGGTGAAATGGACGAATTCCGCACCCGCGAAAACGGCCTGCAAATCGGCAAAATGCGCGTCCCGCTGGGCGTGGTCGGCATCATTTACGAATCCCGCCCCAACGTAACCGTCGATGCCGCCGCCCTCTGCCTCAAGTCCGGCAACGCCTGCGTTCTGCGTGGCGGCAGTGAAGCCTTCAACAGCAATATGGCGCTCTCCAAACTGATTACGCAAGCGTTAGTTGAAAACGGCCTGCCCGCAGCAGCCGTCAGCCTGATTGAAAATACCGACCGCGAAAGCGTCGGCGCCATGCTGCAAAGCCCCGAGTTTATCGATGTCGTCATTCCGCGCGGCGGCAAGTCACTGGTTTCCCGCATCGCCGCCGAAGCCCGCGTACCCGTCATCAAACACCTCGACGGCATTTGCCACGTCTATATCGACCGCGCCGCCGACGCCGAAAAAGCCGTCAACATCGCCTTCAACGCCAAAACCTCGCGCTATGGTACCTGCAACACCATGGAAACCCTGCTCGTCCACCAAAGCCGCGCCGCCGAAATTCTGCCCGTATTGGCGGAAAAATACGCCGCCCGCGACGTCGAGCTGCGCGGCTGCCCGCGTACCCTTTCCATCCTGCCCCACATTCAGACGGCCTCCGAAGAAGACTGGGACACCGAATACCTCGCCCCCATCCTCTCCGTCAAAATCGTCGACAGCCTTGAAGAAGCCGTCGCCCACATCAACACCCACGGCAGCCACCACACCGACAGCATCGTAACCGAATCCTACACCGACGCCCGCACCTTCCTGCGCACGGTCGACAGCGCCAGCGTGATGGTCAATGCCTCCACCCGCTTCGCCGACGGTTTCGAATACGGCCTCGGCGCGGAAATCGGTATTTCCACCGACAAAATCCACGTCCGCGGTCCCGTCGGTCTGCACGGGCTGACTTCGCAGAAATGGATTGTGTTGGGCGACGGGCAGGTACGTTCGTAATCCATCGCTTTCTTGAGTGATAAAACGACAAAAGGTCGTCTGAAAAATAGTTTCAGACGACCTTTTTTGCTGCAACAGCAAATCTTGTCGCTCTTTCTTAGTTTTGCGGAAACGCAATATCGGCATACGGCTGTCATCAAACTAAACTATTCCATTATAATCATTCAAATTTCCATAACGGCTTAACCTCAATCCGATACGACGATTTTGAGTTCGATGTATCCGCGCTCAAGAGGTCGTCTGAAACCACCCCGATTCCGATAAATCATCATCAAAAGGAAACCAGCATAATGTCGGACAAACCCGCTCTGAAGGACGAAAAACCGCGCAAGCCGTACCTTACGCTGCTCTTTACTGTTTACGCCTTGTGTTACGGCGTTTTACTCGTGTTTCTCACCGTTCAGCTTGGCGTAGCTTCCGGCGCAGTGGCGGCTTTTTTTACATCTATGCTCTACGGCGGTATTTTCGGACTGGTCGCCGGCAGTCTGGCTACTGTGGCTGCAATGATTACCTATTCGCTCTATATGCTCGGCTATATGCTGGTTTGGGGCATATTTATCGGTCTGATGATGACGCAGCTGCGTTTGCGTAGAAACCTGAAGCATATCTTGACCGCCATGCTCATCGGCTTTGTCTGTTCCTACATAGCCACGATATTGTTTGCGCTGTTTTTGTCAAAAGATGTAGAGATGCTGTTTACTTCTTACTTCAACGAAATAACGGCATTCAGCCTATTGAATGCGTTTGCCGTTATTCCTTTTGGGCTGGTGTTTTTACCTAGTGAAAGCGGGTATAAACGGGAGCGGGAAATTGCCGGGAAAACCTTGAAGGCGGGCATTCATGCGGGACAAGTCATTTTTGAACATGTGACTGAAAGAAAGGAATTTTTTCTTACCACTGGTGGATTCCGCTTGCTTTTACCTTGGCAGGCACACCGATTTTCCTGACCTGCGCCTTCCTGATGCAGCCGGACTCCGCCTTCCCCGACACACAAGCTTGGAGCGCACACTTTATCCCGATGACTTTTTTTGGCTTTGCCGCTATGGTGGCAAGCGGTTTGACGGCAATGTTGATGCGCCTGCGCAAAAACCAAAAAGGCATTTTAAGCTGCCTTGCCCTATCGTCTGCCTACTTCGGCGTTATGGTTTATCTGCCGCCCATCAAGAATCCCGATTTGAACCCCTACGCCCATTTACTTGACCCGTTTTGGCTGTTGGCGGCTTGGCTGATATCGGTCGGCGTCTGCATTTGGCTGTCGTTTAAAAAAAGTAGATAGAAGCAATGGCTCATAAAACTGATGAGGGGTCGTCTGAAATGCGTTTCAGACGACCCCTTTGCGTATTTTATCGTCGCCAACCTTCTTGCCCAAACACACACAAATCTTTCCCAATTTGAAACAATCCCCTGATTTTGTTATTATTCCTTCAAACAAAGAAATAATCATCATCAATTTTGTCTCACTCAGCCCCCATTACGGCCGATTCATCTGTGCGTTTTTACTCCCTTTTCCCCTTGTTTTTTTCATCCGGCAGGACGGTCTAAACGCCATTCGTGTTTTGTCTGCGTTTTTATAGTGGATTACCAAAAATCGGGAAGGTCTCGGATCTCGTCCGACAGATCGTGTTTTATTCCCAGTTTTTGTTAATCAACCATATACGGCCTTACGCCCGTGTCCGCCTGCCTCACCATCCTAAAAGGAGGTCAAGGTTTGTCTTTATTTCATTTTTTACGCAATCGGTCTTCGTTTAATCCTTTTGTCGTCTCGGTAACGCTGGCTTTCGTACTGCTGGTTATCGGCATCGCGCTTTTGGTACCGCAACAGGCGGAAACTGTCCTCAATGCCGCTAAAGCAGGCGTGTTCAAAAATTTCAGTTGGTTTTACATCTTGGCGTTTTCCGCCTTTTTCTTCTTCCTGCTCGCCCTTTCAGTCAGCAGCTTCGGCAACATCAAGCTGGGCAGTAACGAAGAAGAGCCTGAATTTAGCTTTTGGTCTTGGATTGCCATGCTCTTTGCCGCAGGAATGGGCGTCGGGTTGATGTTTTTCGGCGTGGCGGAACCGCTCACCCACTACCTTTCCCCCATCACGGAAGGCGGCGACGGGATCAAACAGCAAGACGCTTTGCTCCATACGCTTTTCCACTGGGGCGTACATGCCTGGTCGGTTTACGCCGTCATCGCCTTGGCGCTTGCCTATTTCGCCTTCCGCTACAAACTCCCGCTCTCGTTGCGTTCCTGCTTTTATCCGTTGTTGAAAGAAAAAACCGACGGCAAGGCGGGCGACATCATCGACATACTTGCACTGGTCGCCACCCTGTTCGGCATCATTACCACGCTCGGCTTCGGCGCGACGCAGTTGGGCGCAGGCTTGGAACAACTGGGCTGGATTGGAGAAAATACCTTCTCCGTGCAAACCGTCGTGATTTTCACCGTAATGGGCATGGCGATTGCTTCTGCCGCCTCCGGCATAGGCAAAGGCGTGAAAATACTGAGCGAATTGAACCTGACCTTTGCCTTTGCGCTGATGTTCTTCGTTCTCGCCACCGGCCCGACCCTCCACCTGCTTTCCGCTTTCAACGATAACCTCGGTACTTACCTGAGCAACCTCATACAGCTCAGTTTCAAAACGTACAGCTACGAACAAAACCACACCGAATGGTTCGGCGGCTGGACCATCTTATACTGGGCGTGGTGGTGTTCTTGGGCACCTTTCGTCGGACTCTTCATCGCCCGCATTTCGCGCGGACGCACCATACGCGAATTTATTTTTGGCGTTTTGGCCGTTCCTTCCCTGTTCTGCGTCATCTGGTTCACCATCTTCGGCGATACCGCCATTTGGATTAACGACCATGTCGCAGCAGGCGCACTCGGCGCATTGACCGGCACGCCTGAAAAACTCCTCTTCCGCTTTCTTGAATACCTCCCGTTGCCGACCATTACCGGATTCGTCAGCCTGACGGTTATCGCCCTCTTCTTCATTACCTCCGCCGACTCCGGCATTTACGTCCTCAACAACATCGCCTCCCGCGACAAAAGCCTGACCGCTCCGCGTTGGCAGGCAGTGATGTGGGGGCTGTTGATGTCTGCCGCCGCCATCGTCCTCTTGCGCTTCGGCGGACTGCCCACCCTGCAAACCATGACCCTCATCGTCGCCCTGCCTTTCGCCATGCTCATGTTGGTCATGTGCTTCAGCCTCATGCGCGGACTAAACGCCGACCACAAATACTTCAGCACCGCCGTTACCGCCTCCAGCGTCTATTGGAGCGGCGACAACTGGCAGGACAGGCTCGAGCGTATGCTGAACCAGACGCAGGAACAAGACATCCTCAAGTTCCTCAAAACCACCGCCCTGCCCGCCATGCGCGAACTGGGCGAGGAGCTGTCCGACAAATACAGTCTGAGCGTCAACATCCAAACCCACTTCGACCGCGAAGAACCCGCCGTCGAATTCACCATCCACAAAGAGTCCCTGCGCGACTTCATGTACGGCATTAAAACCATCAAGCGCGAAGTGTCCGAACAGCTTATCAAAGACGGTCACCTCCCGCACATCCGCCACAACGTAACCTACGAACCTTACACCTACTTCTTCGACGGCCGCAGCGGCTACGACGTGCAATACATGAACCGCCGCGAACTCATCGCCGACATCCTCAAGCAGTACGAGCGTTACCTCAACCTCCTGACCAATGTCGGACAAGAACTCATGTCGCACCAGCAAACCGAATTGGCGGAATAAGTTTTGTTTGAATAAGTTGTAACAAAGGTCGTCTGAAAACTGAACTGCACCCCAAAAGTTGGACACATCCCCTCCAACTCACAAGGTGCAGTTTTTTTATGAGCAAATATAACATTACACTTCAAATACCAAGCCGTACTCCACTACCTGCACATACGCAGCCAACAGCGTACCGCAGACCACTACGGCATCTCCCGAACCCACCTGCGACGATCGGATACGCGCCTATCAGGAAGGCGGCATCGGCGCACTCGAACATCCCCAATCCAAAACCATGACCGACCACCGTAAAAATCCCTTCATCGCCGACAAACCCGACCACGAAAAAAACACAGGAGGAGCTTATCGAAGAGTTGTGCTATATGCGCGCAGAGGTCGCCTACCTAAAGGAGTTAAAAGCCCTCAGCCAAAAGCGGACCGAAAAGGACAAAGCCAAACCGTCCAAACACTGAGGGGTACCTCTCGCCAATCTTGGACTTGTTCAACCGAGAAATCGTCGCCTACGCCATGAGCCGCAATGCTAACAGCGAAATGGTGAAGGAAATGCTCGAAAAAGCCGCACCCCGGCTGACCGGCGAAGGAACGATGCTTCATTCCGACCAAGGTTGTGCTGTACCGTACGGCGGGGTATAGGGAATTGCTTGCCCAACATTCCATGGTTCAAAGCATGTCACGTAAG
>CAKMQH010000220.1 GCA_927911515.1 uncultured Neisseria sp. | reverse complement strand
TTAATCCACTATAAATCAGAATGAGGCAATGCCGTATCGGTTTGGATGGGGAAGGTTATTCGCCGGCAAAAAAAAGGTCGTCTGAAACCTTGAACCTCAGTTTCAGACGACCTTTAATCAGCTTTAAAACTACTGTTTACCAAACTGGCTGTAATCCACCACCATGTATTTGGCAGTAATTTTCTGCGAAGCATTACCTTCGTCGCCCATCAGAATCATCTGCGGCTTGCCGTTGACCGTAACCGAATCAACGGCTTCGACGTTGGTGATGTGGTGCAGGTTGGGCAGCGAGATTTTTTGCGGCTCTTCGGTCGGGTTGCCGCTCCAAGTCCACAGTTGCGAGAATTTCTGACCGGTTTCATCCTTCACTTCGTTGGCGATGACATAGTTCTTCAACACTGGGTCGTAGTTGATAGAACGGATACCGCCGCCGTCAATGTCGAGGATGGCGACTTCGTCAAACTCAGGTTTGGCGTTGTGCTCAAACACGTCTTTCGGGTTGCTGATGAATGCTACCAAAGCCATATTGTTGAATTCGGGATCGCGGAAGCCTAAGACAAGGCGTTTCTTCACAGGGTCGAATGCCATACCTTCAATATTGATTTCTTCAAAGGAAACTTCGGCTTTGGTGCGTTCGCGGATAAGGTCGTGCAGCTTCTTATCAGTTTCCAAGACCTGTGTCAGATTATCGTAGCTGGTCAGTCCCAACACATTGCCATCTTGGATTTTAAAGCGCATCAGGTGTTCGCGGTCGGGCGAGCGGTTGCCTTTGCGGGTGCGCGAGTGCGAAGTGAGCGCATAGATAAAGCCTTCATCGTCGCGTGCCAATGCTTCCAAGTCGCTCAGGCGACGTTTGAAGCCGGTAATCACGCGCGTATCCAAGGCTTCGTCTTCGATAAATCTGCCTGACGGATCGATGCTGACAATACTGAACGCATGGTTTGGTTCATCTTCGGCAATCAGCAGTTTGCCGTCTGGAAGCTGCTGTACGGCGGAAGGCTCGTACACACCGTTGAACATATTAATACCCAAAGCGCGCAGCTCTGCCGCATTGTTGGCAGGCTTAGCCAAAAGAGAAGGCAAGGTCTTCACGCCGATAAACGTCGCCAGCGAAGCCAAAAGCCCCCAACGGAATACGGCATAGGACAAGTTGATGTATTTGAACTGTTTATCCGCCAGCAAGCCCAGCCAGTAAAGATGATCGCTCATCTTTTGATAGACTTGTTTGCGGTCGCCCATAATCTCCTGCATCATTTCCCAATATTGCTCTTTTTGCACCTTCACACGGTCTTCGTAAATCAGGATATTGGGCTGGCTGCCGCTGAAAAAGCGCGTTTGTGTGCTGCTGAGGCGGGTTTTCAAATCACGCAGTTTGGCGCGCCCGCGGAAGAAATCCTTAACCCAAGTACGCGCCGCCTGCATTTTGCCGATACGTTCGGGCGAAGCGGACAGCAGCGCGAACACGATGGACGCGGCGGCGGTAATCATAAACGTACTCGCCGGAATCAGAAATTCGGGCGATGATGAAAAAATAAACGCTCCCGAAATCATCAATGCAGACACGATGAAACCATTCAGCGAAATCATAATATTCGCCTTGGTTGCCGCCAGCGCGAGCAACTCCATCTCTGAGCGAACGGCATTGCGGAACATGGTCTCCACGCCTTTGTTTGTACCCAAAAGATCGGAAGGCGGCACATCGGCGGCTTGTTTTTTCTTCTTCGCCTTGTCTTTTTTGTCTTTCTTTTTCTTTTTGGGCTTTTCAGACGACGTCTCAATGCCTTCAAGGATGATGTTATCCGTCACGGCCTCTTCGGCATTGCTGTTTTGTTGATGGTCTGTCGTTTCAGACTCCGAAGCTTCTTCAACTTTTAAAGTTTCTTCAGCTTTCACGGCTTCTTCAATGTTTACAGCTTCTTCAGTTTTTAAGGTTTCTTTAGCTTTATCAAACGCTTCTTCTGAGTCTTCCCAAACTTCGGAAACAGGCTGCGGCGCATCGGGGTCGGGGCGTTCGAAAGGTTTCTCCCAGTTAGAAACCGTATTTTGCGGTTCTTGCCCTTTTTTTATTTTTATCGTGGAAATCCATGTTTATCCTCCGTTTGAGTAAATCAATTTAAATGGAAAGGGAAAAGCGTTTTTTAGTTCCTCTGATTCGGGGAATTTACACAACGTCATACATTATCGATAAAAACATTACACTTCTTGGGATAATCATGTTTGTAATGATGAAGTCGGCAATCCAAGTTTCCCTTCAACAAAAACTGCCGCCAAACGGGCAGTTTGCGGCAGTTGTAACGCATCGTTTATCAGTAGTCGATACGCTCTTTGATGATTCTCAAGTCGGGGTAAGACAATTTGATGTCGTATTCGCGTCCGCCTTTGTAGGCTTCTACGTCCAATACAGGTCTGCCGCGATAGTCGTCGGCGTCGATGTCGTGAACGCGATAGCCGCGTTGCTCAAGCATTCTGATGGCTTTAGTACGGTTTTGTTCAAAATTTCTGTCGCTGTAAATTTGGTGTTCGATGTAATCGTTGGCACCTGCGACAGCAGCGGACAAAGCGACGATGGCGGTCAATAATAATTTTTTCATGTTCGACTTCCTTTCGAAATGTGTCATTGGGGTTTTGATGGGTGTATTTAAACACGGCAAAATTAGCAGTCATTTAGCACTTCGTTAAACGAGTAAAGGTCGTCTGAACATTTCAGACGACCTTTTGTTGTTTCTTTCCGTCATCTCATTTGTCCGTTTATCAGATAACGATTGCATAAATTTAATATGTCATGATACCGTTCGAAAATATGACTATCAGGAGTTTTTATGCCCGAACAGCAAAATATTTTTCCACACAAGACGGCACGTCACTTTTCTACCGCTATCGCCCCGCCGCCGACGGCTCTTCCGATAAAGCCATCGTACTATTCCACCGCGGCCACGAGCATTCCGGCCGGATGATGTTTGTTGCCGACGAACTCGGTTTCGACGATTTTGCCTATTTCGCATGGGATGCGCGCGGTCATGGACACAGCCCCGGCGAACGCGGCGACAGCCCCAGCATCGGCACTTCCGTTGCCGACGTGGATGACTTTATCCGCCACATCCAAAGCGAATACGGCATCAAACCCGAAAACATCTGCGTGATCGCGCAAAGCGTCGGTGCAGTATTGGTGTCCACTTGGCTGCACGACTACGCACCGAAAATCCGCTGCGCCGTATTGGCATCGCCCGCATTCAAAGTCAAACTCTACGTTCCTTTTGCCCGCACCGGTCTGAAAATCATGCAGAAATGGCGCGGTAATTTCTTTGTCAACAGCTACGTCAAAGCCCATTACCTGACGCACAACAAAGAACGTCAAATCAGCTACGACAACGATCCGCTCATCGCCCGCGCCATTTCCGTGCGCATCCTGCTCGGTTTGTATGAGGCTGCCGAACGCGTCGTCGCCGACGCGCAGGCAATTACTACGCCTGTTCAGCTTTTGATTTCGGGCAGCGACTGGGTGGTTCATCACAAACCGCAACACGATTTCTACAACCGTTTGGGTAGCCGCATCAAAGAACGCCATATTCTGCCCGGCTTCTATCACGACACCTTAGGCGAGCAAAACCGCGAAATTGCGTTTGTCGAAATGCGCCGCTTTATCCGCGAACGTTTCAATCAGCCTTTCTATCAAGTCGATTTGACCCAAGCCCACCTGCACGGCGAAAGCCGCCGCGAAGCCGACGAATTGGTAACACCTTTGTCTATTTGTTCGCCGCGCGGCGCATTTTGGGCAGTTTACCGTGCCTCCCTTGACCTTGGCGCACGTTGGAGCGAAGGTTTGAAAATCGGCAAGGAAACCGGCTATGACTCCGGCAGTACGCTGGATTATGTGTACCGCAACCAACCGCAGGGCAGCAATCCTTTGGTGTGGCGGTGGACAAACACTATCTCAACGCCATCGGCTGGCGCGGCATCCGCCAACGCAAAGTCAATATCGGCAAAGCGATTCAGACGGCCTCTGCCAAACTGCGCGAAGCGGGCAAACCCGTACATGTTCTCGATATTGCCTCGGGGCATGGACGCTATGTGCTCGATGCGCTGACTTCCGACACACTACCCGATTCCGTGCGCCTGCGCGATTACAGCCCGATTAACGTCGAAGCCGGATGCAGGCTGATTGCCGAACGCGGTCTGCAAGACACGGTTACCTTCAACGAAGTCAATGCCTACGACCGTGCCAATTATCAGGATTTGCAACCGCGCCCCACGCTGGGCATCGTTTCCGGTCTGCACGAATTGTTTGCCGACAACGATTTGATTTTGAACTCGCTCTACGGCTTTGGCGATGCGATTGAAACAGGCGGCTACCTGATTTACACCGGACAGCCGTGGCATCCGCAGCTCGAAATGATTGCCCGCGCACTGACCAGCCACAAAGCAGGCAGTCCGAACTGGGTGATGCGCCGCCGCAGCCAGCAGGAAATGGATCAGTTGGTCGAGAAAGCCGGTTTGAAAAATCCATCAGTAGGATAGACGAAGACGGCATCTTTACCGTCAGCTTGGCTGTGAAGAAATAAAAAGAGAA
>CAKMQH010000219.1 GCA_927911515.1 uncultured Neisseria sp. | reverse complement strand
CTTGTGAGTTGGAGGGGATGGTGTCCAACTTTTGGGGTGCAGTTCAGTTTTCAGACGACCTCTTTTGCATTGAATCGGGTGTTCAAGCAAAGGTTGAACTGGATAAAAAACCGACCTTCCGTTTTGCAGCGGATGGTCGGTTTTATAGTGGATTAACTTTAAACCAGTACGGCGTTGCCTCGCTTAGCTCAAAGAGAACGATTCTCTAAGGTGCTGAAGCACCAAGTGAATCGGTTCCGTACTATCTGTACTGTCTGTGGCTTCGTCGCCTTGTCCTGATTTTGTTAATCCACTATAAAAAAAGTCGTCTGAAACCTGAAACAAAGGTTTTTCAGACGATCTTTCCTTCATTTGCTCACGCAAAACATTGCCACCTGTCAAATCCCTCCGAAAAAGCGTACAATTCCACGTTTATTTTTGAATTCATTATATTTTCAGACGACCTCCGTCAGAGAAAAGAGGTCGTCTGAAACCATTAGGCACGTTGAAACACATGACCCACATGATTTACCCCAAAACCTACGACGTCATCGTCGTCGGCGGCGGCCACGCAGGCACGGAAGCCGCGCTCGCCGCCGCACGCATGGGCGCGCAGACGCTTTTGCTCACACACAACATCGAAACGCTCGGACAAATGTCGTGCAATCCCTCCATCGGCGGCATCGGCAAAGGACATTTAGTACGCGAACTTGACGCGCTCGGCGGCGCGATGGCGTTGGCAACCGACAAATCCGGCATCCAGTTCCGCCGCCTGAACGCCAGCAAAGGCGCGGCGGTTCGAGCCACGCGCGCGCAGGCGGACCGCATCCTGTATAAAGCCGCCATCCGCGAAATGCTGGAAAACCAAGAAAATCTGGAGCTTTTCCAGCAGTCGGTTGACGACGTAACGCTCGACGGCGACCGCATTTCAGGCGTAATCACCGCGATGGGCGTGGAATTCAAAGCCCGCGCCGTCGTGCTGACCGCAGGCACGTTTTTGTCCGGCAAATCCACATCGGTTTGGAAAACTACGAAGGCGGCCGCGCCGGCGACCCCGCCGCCAAATCATTAGGCGGCCGTTTGCGCGAATTGAACCTGCCGCAAGGTCGTCTGAAAACCGGCACGCCGCCGCGCATCGACGGCCGCACGATTGATTTCTCCCAGCTCACCGAACAGCCCGGCGACACGCCCGTGCCCGTCTTCTCCGTGCGCGGCAACGCCGAAATGCACCCGCGCCAAGTGTCCTGCTGGATTACGCATACCAACCTGCAAACCCACGACATCATCCGCAGCGGTTTCGACCGCAGCCCCATGTTTACCGGCAAAATCGAAGGCGTCGGCCCGCGCTACTGCCCGTCTATCGAAGACAAAATCAACCGCTTCGCCGACAAAGACAGCCACCAGATTTTCCTCGAACCCGAAGGCCTGACCACCAACGAATACTACCCCAACGGCATCTCCACCAGCCTGCCGTTCGACATCCAAATCGCGCTTGTGCGCAGCATGAAAGGCCTTGAAAACGCCCATATCCTGCGCCCCGGCTACGCCATCGAATACGACTACTTCGACCCGCGCAACCTCAAAGCCAGCCTCGAAACCAAAACCATCCAAGGCCTCTTCTTCGCCGGACAAATCAACGGCACGACCGGCTACGAAGAAGCCGCCGCACAAGGCCTGCTCGCAGGCGCGAATGCCGTGCAATACGTCCGCGAACAAGACCCGCTCCTGCTGCGCCGCGAACAAGCCTATCTCGGCGTATTGGTGGACGACCTCATCACCAAAGGCGTGAACGAACCCTACCGCATGTTCACCAGCCGCGCCGAATACCGCCTGCAACTCAGGGAAGACAACGCCGATATGCGCCTGACCGAAGACGGCTACAAAATCGGCTTGGTGGGTGAAGAACAATGGCGCATGTTCAACGAAAAAACGCGAAGCCATCGAACGCGAAATCCAACGTTTGAAAACAACGTGGTACACGCCGCAAAAACTTGCCGAAGACGAACAAATCCGCGTGTTCGGACAAAAACTCAGCCGCGAAGCCAACCTGCACGACCTCCTGCGCCGCCCGAACCTCGACTACGCCGCACTGATGACGCTCGAAGGCGCAAGGTCGTCTGAAAACCTCTCTGCCGAAGTCATCGAACAAGTCGAAATCCAAGTCAAATACCAAGGCTATATCGACCGCCAAAACGAAGAAATCGACAGCCGCCGCGACATCGAAACCTTAAAGTTACCCGACGACATCGATTACAGCAAAGTCAAAGGCTTATCCGCCGAAGTGCAGCAAAAGCTCAACCAGCACAAACCCGAAACCGTCGGACAGGCAAGCCGCATTTCCGGCGTAACCCCTGCGGCAGTGGCATTGCTGATGGTGCATTTGAAGCGCGGGTTTAAGGGGGCGAAGTAAGACATAGGTTGCCTGAAAATGATAAAATCAAAAATAAAATTTTAAAACAGGAGGTTATCCATGCGTATCGAATCTATCAGCCTTAAGAATTTTAAGGGATTCCGAAATGCTGTGATGACAGATATTCCGCCATTCTGCGTGGTTATCGGTGCAAACGGTTCGGGAAAATCGACTTTGTTTGATGTGTTCGGATTTCTGCGCGACTGTCTGAAAAACGACGTAAGCCGAGCTTTGCAGGCACGAGGTGGATTCAATCAGGTAGTCAGCCGTGGAGCAGGTAAAAAGGACTGCATCGAATTTGAAATCAAATTCCGTATGCCAATTGCCAACAAAGAACGTTTGGTGACTTACAGTATCCAAATCGGCTTGAACGAAAACAAGCCGGTAATCCGTCGGGAAATCCTGAAATACAAGCGTGGACGCTACGGCTCGCCGTACCGTTTTTTGGATTTCAGCAATGGTGAAGGCTACGCCATTACCAACGAAGAAGACTTCGACAAACCCGATGAAGAACTGGATAGAGAATATCAACAGGTAGACTCCCATGCCTTGGCAATCAAGGGGCTAGGGCAGTTTGCACGATTCAAGGCAGCCAGTGCATTTCGACAGCTAATTGAAAACTGGCATGTATCAGACTTTCATATCAACTTGGCACGGGGCGTTAAGGATGCTGTCGGAGAGTCAGAACATTTGTCAGTAACGGGAGAAAACCTACAGCTGGTTGCCCTTCATATCTATGAAAACGAGCCAGAACTGTTCCAAAAAATTGTTGAAGCCATGAAACATCGCGTTCCTGGAGTAAATAAGGTCGAGCCTATTCTAACTCAAGATGGGCGTTTGATTTTGAGATTTCAGGACGACACTTTTACAGATCCGTTTATCGACCGTTATGTATCAGACGGCACGATTAAAATGTTTGCTTATTTGGTACTGCTCTATGACCCTAAACCGCATCCGCTGCTGTGTGTAGAAGAGCCTGAAAACCAACTTTACCCCAGCCTTTTGGGCGAATTGGCTGAAGAATTCCGTTCGTATGCACAACGGGGCGGGCAGGTTTTTGTATCCAGCCATTCTCCCGATTTTCTTAATGCTGTTAATTTGGAAGAAGTCTTTTGGCTGGTTAAAGAGAATGGCTGTACAGCTATCAAACGGGCGCGGGATAACGAACAGATTGCCGCATTTATGGCTGAAGGCGACCAAATGGGTTATCTGTGGAAAGAAGGTTTCTTTGAAGGGGTTGGTCCGAAATGACCTGTTTGGTATTTTTCTTGGAAGAAAAGTCGGCAGAAATTATGCTGGAGGGAATTTTGCCACAAATCCTGCCTGAAGGTATTGGATATAGATGTGTCGTCTTTGAAGGAAAGCAGGATTTGGAGAAGCGTCTTCCCAAGCGTTTGAGAGGCTGGCGGCAGCACATAGAAGAGACTAAATTTATCGTGTTACGTGATCAAGATTCTGCCGACTGTCGTCTGATAAAACAGCGTTTGATTGAAATTTGTCGGGAAGCAGGAAGACCGGAAACCCTTGTGAGAATTGCTTGTAGAGAATTGGAGAGTTTCTATCTAGGCGATTTGGCGGCTGTCGGGCAGGCATTTGATAAAGCAAACCTTGGAAAGCAACAGAAAGGGAAAAAATTTCGTAATCCCGATATGCTGAGTAATCCAGTACAAGAATTACAGAAACTTGTTCCCGATTATCAAAAATTATCTGGCTCCCGCAAGATTGCATCTCAGATGAAAATTGATGCCAACAAATCTGAAAGTTTCAATGCGTTAATTAGAGGGATTAAAAATCTTTTATAAACTAGTCGAAAAAGTCGTCTGAAAACCAAAAAACAAGTTTTCAGAGACCTTTTCATATCAACACGTTATGCAAAGCCAAACGCAGAAGAGATTTAATTAACAGCCGATAAGATGGCGTTTAATAAAGACGTGGGGCATCTACGCATAATTCTTCTTTTTCCGATCGGTAACACGTCCAGCTTTTGCCTTTGAATGTACGCTCGGTGGTGGTGTAAGTCTTGTTATTCATCAGTTTGGTCGAATGAGTCCATTTGCCGCCTGTCGGGTCGGATTCTTTCGTTTTCATAAAGGCTTCATACGAAAAAACAATCGTTTTTCCATTTTTCAATTTGTACTCTTCACCGTTCCCCGCGATATAGCCGCCGCGTTTTTCATCATAGACTTGCGCGCTTTCCCAAGCCAGGCTGCTGCAAGCCGTTGTTTGCGGTCGGCTGTTTGGTGCGGTCAAATCTTGGTATGTGCAAGTCAAATTGTCTGATGAATAAGTGTGGCTGGCATAGGCAGTTGTAGACAAAAACAGGATAGTGAAAAGTATTCTTTTCATTTTGGCTGACCTTTAAAAATCAAACTGAAATAGCGTAAAACAACCTTGCTTCGCGCGGGAAACAAAGCCATGAAGCGCAGAAACTGAGAAGAGCAGCATTGTACTTTTATAGTGGATTAAATTTAAACCAGTACGGCGTTGCCTCGCCTTGCCGTACTATTTGTACTGTCTGCGGCTTCGTCGCCTTGTCCTGA
>CAKMQH010000218.1 GCA_927911515.1 uncultured Neisseria sp. | reverse complement strand
CACAAATCGCCGCCCTTGAAAACGGCTGGCAGGCAGAACACGACCAAGTGGTCGCAGCAGGCGGTCTGCACATCATCGGTACCGAACGCCACGAAAGCCGCCGTATCGACAACCAATTGCGCGGACGCGCAGGCCGTCAGGGCGACCCCGGCTCCAGCCGCTTCTACCTCTCGTTTGAAGACCCGCTGCTGCGCCTCTTCGCGCTCGACCGCGCCGCCGCCATCCTCAACCGCCTTGCGCCGGAACGCGGCGTCGCTATCGAACACGGCATGTTGACCCGTCAAATCGAAGGCGCGCAACGTAAAGTCGAAGGCCGCAACTTCGACATGCGTAAACAAGTATTGGAATACGACGACGTTGCCAACGACCAGCGTAAAGTCATCTACCACCAACGCAACGAAATCCTCAACAGCAAAGACGTCAGCGACCTGACCAAAGGCATCCGCGAAGAAGTCATCAGCGATTTGGTCGATTTGTACATACCGCCCGACAGCATGGAAGAGCAATGGGACATCCCCGCACTCGAAAGCCAGCTTGCCGCCGAGTTCCGTCTGCACGAAGACATACAAGCATGGCTCAAAGCAGACAGCACTTTGGACAATCAAGACATTAAAGAGCGTCTGATTAAACGTGTTGAAGAAGAATACGCGGCAAAAGTCGAGCTTGTCGGTAAAAAACCGATGGCGGATTTCGAACGAAACGTCATGCTGCAAGTCATCGACCTGCAATGGCGCGAACACCTTGCCGCCATGGACTACCTGCGTCAAGGCATCCACCTGCGCAGCTATGCCCAGAAAAATCCGAAACAGGAATACAAACGCGAAGCCTTCGCCATGTTTGAAAACCTGTGGCGCGGTATCAAACATCAAACCGCTTCCCTCTTAGCCTCCGTCCAAATCGAGCGCAACACCGACGTAGAAGAAATTGCCGAACCCGCACCCGTCGGCATCCAAACCATCCACTCCGAAGCACCCGATATGGAAGAACTGCTCGGCCAATCACAAACCGATTTGGTTACCGAAGCGTTCGACCCTGACGGAACGGATTTCAGCCCCGAAGCGCTTACCGCCCAAGGCCGTATCGTTCACCGTAACGACCCCTGCCCTTGCGGCAGCGGCTTGAAATACAAACAATGCCACGGCAAACTAAGCTGATGACAGCTTAAACAAAAGGTCGTCTGAAACTTTTCAGACGACCTTTTTCATCACACAAGTTACAGAACCGGGCCGACATAAAAAAATACCATCGTGATTAAATTGTCAGGCAGTCACGATACGGTATAATCCCTAAATCTGCTTCGTACAGCATCATCAAACGCTTATGGACAATACGCAAATTCCTCAAAATCCGCAACGCAATTCGTTGCGTCGCAACAGCATCTACCTGCTGCCCAACTCCTTCACCATTGCCGCGTTGTTCTGCGCCTTTTTCGCCATCACCCAATCCATGCACGGGCGTTATGAGACGGCAGCGATTGCAGTATTCCTCTCCATGCTGCTCGACGGCATGGACGGTCGCGTGGCGCGGCTGACCAACAGCCAAAGCGCGTTCGGCGAACAGCTCGACAGCCTTGCCGACATGGTCAGTTTCGGCGTCGCACCCGCCTTGATTGCCTATAAATGGCAGCTTTGGCAGTTTGGCAAAATCGGTTATTCCGTCGCCTTCATCTACTGCGCCTGCGCCGCCCTGCGCCTCGCCCTCTTCAACACACTCATCGGCAAAGTCGATAAACGCTGGTTCATCGGCGTTCCCAGTCCGACCGCTGCCGCGTTGATTGTCGGCCTGATTTGGGTCAACCACAGCATCGAACGCTTTCCCGGCGTACATTGGTGGGCTTTGGGCATCACGCTTTTCGCCGGCATTTCCATGATTGTCCAAATCCCGTTTTGGAGCTTTAAAGAAATCAACATCCGCCGCCAAGTTCCCTTTATGGGCATGGTACTTGCCGTGTTGATCCTTCTCTTAGTCACATGGAAGCCCGCTCTCGTCTTATTCCTCTTCTTCTTGGGATACAGCCTCTCAGGCTACATCATGGCGGCACGGCGTTGGCTGAAAAAACGCCGTAGAATCAAAAAGGTCGTCTGAAAAATGTGGACTTGGGATATTATCCTTTCCCTGCTCGCCGTCGGAAGCGCGGCGGGATTTATTGCAGGATTGTTCGGCGTAGGCGGCGGCACATTGATTGTCCCCGTCGTCTTGTGGACGCTGCAACTGCAAGGCATCAGCAGTCATCCCTACGCCCAACATCTCGCCATCGGCACATCCTTCGCCGTCATGGTATTCACCACCTTCTCCAGCATGTACGCGCAGCATAAAAAAAGCGCCATCGACTGGCAGACCGTCCACCGTATGACCCCCTCCATGATATTCGGCGTACTGATCGGCGCGGTCACCGCCAAATACATGCCTACCCGCGCCCTGCAAATCTTCTTTATCGTATTCCTAACCCTTATCGCCCTCAAAACCCTGACCGACTCCAAACCGAAAGCCTCGCGCCACCTGCCCGCCCTACCCGGTCTGAGTGCGGTCGGCACATTGTTCGGCGCAGCTTCGAGCTGGGTCGGCATCGGCGGCGGCTCGCTGTCCGTCCCCTTCCTGATGTATTGCAACTTCCCTGCCCACCGTGCCATCGGCACATCCTCCGGTCTCGCCTGGCCGATTGCGCTTGCAGGCACAATCGGTTATCTCATTACCGGCTGGAACATCCCCAACCTCCCCCATGGCTCCCGGCGGCTTCCTCTATCTGCCCGCCGTCGCCATCCTAAGTATCGCGACCATGATCTTTGCCCCGCTCGGCGTCAAAACCGCGCACAAACTCCCCGCCCGCCAACTCAAAATCTCCTTCGGCATCATGCTGCTGCTGATTGCTGTCAAAATGGCTTGGAACCTTATCCGTTAATCATGCCAGCGAAACTCCGTATAGTGAAATCCTCTCTACCCTTTGACTGCATGCCCTTCCTGAAAAACGTTTAATCTTCCCCAAGGCAAGCCTGACGGTTTATAGTGGATTAAATTTAAACCAGTACGGCGTTGCCTCGCCTTGCCGTACTATTTGTACTGTCTGCGGCTTCGTCGCCTTGTCCTGATTTAAATTTAATCCACTATATT
>CAKMQH010000217.1 GCA_927911515.1 uncultured Neisseria sp. | reverse complement strand
CTTAATCCTGCCGAGGGAAACATTGGTCGCGGCAGCGGCTTTTTTCACCAACGCCAAAGCATGAATCAACGGCTGCGGCAGGGTTTCGCCGCCGATTTTGAAATTGTTGCGGCTGCGCTGGGTCTGCGCGCCCAATAGGCTTCGGACGGGACTTCGACATTGCCCATGGTGTCGTGTTCGGTACGGGTGCTCATTCGTTTCTCCTAAGTTAAATGATAATGCAAATAATTTGCAAGCGTATTATAACGGGCAGGAGGTCGTCTGAAAAGCGGAGGAAGGGGTTTGGGGAAGAGGTTTCGGACGGCGTTTTGAAAACTGATTTGAAAACTGAAAAGAAGATTGATACGGGCGAACGCATTGGGTTTGAACTGGTTTGGGCTATCCGAAAATGCAAAAGGTCGTCTGAAACCGGCATTGCAAGTTTTCAGACGACCTTTGTATGTGAACAGGCGGTTTACGCCTTGCCCGTGCTGCCGAAGCCGCCTTCGCCGCGTTCGCTGGCGGCAAATTCGTCCACGACTTTAAACGAGGCTTGGACGACGGGGACGATGACCATTTGCGCGATGCGTTCCATCGGCTCGATGGTGAACGCTTCTTTGCCCCTGTTCCACACGGAGACTTTGAGTTCGCCCTGATAGTCCGAGTCGATCAGTCCGACCAAGTTGCCCAAGACGATGCCGTGTTTGTGTCCCAGACCAGAACGCGGCAGCAAAACGGCAGCGTAGTCGGGATTGGCAAGATGCACCGCCAGACCGGTTGGAACGAGATAGGTGTCGCCCGGTTGCAGGGTAACGGCTTCGTCCAAACAGGCGCGCAGATCGAGTCCGGCAGAACCCGGCGTGGCGTAGGCGGGCAGTTTGTCCGCCATTTTCGGATTGAGGATTTTCAGTTCGACTTCGGTTTGCATGATTTTTTCCGTTTCATTTGATTTGACGCGGATTATACACATATTCCCCCGCCCTATCGTTGGAGTCGTCTGAAAAAACGGGGTATGATTCATTCAACCAAACGTGAATATCGGAGGACATCATGGATTTACACAATATCCGCGAAGATTACAGCAAGCGCGAACTGTCGGAATCGGAATGCCATGCCGACCCGATTGTCCAGTTCGAGCAATGGCTGAACGAGGCGATTCATTCGCAAGTCAACGAGCCGACCGCCGTCAACGTCGCTTCCGTGGGCGAAGACGGCAGGCCGAACAGCCGCATGGTGCTGCTGAAAGAAGTCAATCCGCAGGGATTCGTGTTTTTCAGCAATTACTTAAGCCGCAAAGGACGCTCGTTTGACGCGCATCCGTTTGCCGCCATGACGTTTTTCTGGCCGGAGCTGGAGCGGCAGGTGCGCGTTGAAGGGCGCATCGAAAAACTGGATGCCGCCGCGTCGGACGAATATTTCGACAGCCGCCCCTACACCAGCCGCATCGGCGCATGGGCAAGCGCGCAGAGCGAAGTGTTGTCGAGCAAGGCGGCATTGGTCGCCAAAGCCGCTGCCGTAGGCGTGAAACACCCGTTGCACGTCCCGCGTCCGCCGCATTGGGGTGGCTATCTCGTCATCCCCGACCGCATCGAATTCTGGCAGGGCCGCCCCAGCCGCCTGCACGACCGCATCCAATACCGCTGTTGACGGCAACTGGATACGCGAGCGGCTGTCGCCTTAAACTTCCCACAGCTTCAAGCCGATAGGGTAAAATCCCGACTCCAGCAAAAGGTCGTCTGAAATATAAAAAACGTTTTAACAAAACTCGTTTCATTCGTTTCAGACGGCCTTTTATCCGTAACTTATCCTGCCGCCACCGCCGCAGAAGAACCGTTCCGATCATCAGGAAACGCGTTAGGAGAACCCCATGTCCAAGCAACCCACCAGCAAACGCCAATGGCGCGACGGCGCAGCCCCGTCTGCCAAGAAAACCGCCAAACCTTTCAAAAGCAAAGCCCGTCCCAAAGACGAAACACGCAAAACCGCTTCCCAACCTTACGGACAAAAAGTTTCAGACGACCTCAAGCCGCAAAACGCCCCCAAACAGCGCGCCGCCAAAGCCAGAAAACTCGTCGTCCGCAATCCCAACCAAAAAATCATGGAACGCGCGCGCGATTTGAAAGAACGCCGCAGCGACTTGTCGCGCATGGAACCCGAACGCCTGCAAAAAGTGCTTGCCGCGTCCGGCGTCGGCTCGCGCCGCGAAATGGAAGAGTGGATCAACAACGGCTGGGTAACGGTCAACGGCAAAACCGCGCAACTGGGCGACAAAGTCACCCCCGACGACCACGTTACCGTCAAAGGCAGCATCATCAAACTCAAATGGGCCGACCGCCTGCCGCGCATCATCCTGTATTACAAACAAGAAGGCGAAATCGTTTCCCGCGACGACCCGCAAGGCCGCGTCAGCATCTTCGACCGCCTGCCGCAGGCCGCCAGCAGCCGCTGGGTCGCCATCGGACGCTTGGACATCAACACCAGCGGCCTGCTCATCCTCACCACCTCCGGCGAACTCGTCCAACGTTTCGCCCACCCCAGCTTCGAAGTCGAACGCGAATACGCCGTGCGCGTACTGGGCGGGCTGACCACCGAACAAATGCGCAGCCTCACAGAAGAAGGCGTGATGCTCGAAGACGGTTTGGCAAAAGTCGAACGCATCTACGAACAAGGCGGCGAAGGCGCGAACAAATGGTACAACGTCGTGATTAAAGAAGGCCGCAACCGCGAAGTGCGCCGCATATTCGAAAGCCAAGGCCTCACCGTCAGCCGCCTCGTGCGCGTCGGCTTCGGCCCCATCGGCCTGCCCAACCGCCTCAAACGCGGACAGTTCTACGAACTCAACCCCGCCGAAGTCGCCAACATCATCAAATGGGCGGACATGCTGCTGCCGGGCGAACGACGCCGGAAGAAAAGTTAATGTAAGATAAATCGGGGCTGAGACCTTTACAAAATCGTCTCAGCCCGACAAAATCTTGCCCAAGTCATAAACATAGTGGGTTAAGTTTAGACCAGTACCGCGTTGCTCCGCCTTGTCCTGATTTAAACTTAACCCACTATTCGCACATTATAGTGGATTAACAAAAATCAGGACAAGGTGACGAAGCCGCAGTCAGTACAGATAGTACGGAAAGGTGAGGCAACGCCGTACTGGTTTAAATTTAATCCACTATAAAATCCAAATAAAAAGTGACCCTGCGCTATCGTTGAATCTGCCGATACACTGCTATCAATACTTTTAACAATCAGCATGTGATATTTCCCTGGAGCTTAAATCATGCCCCGTTTTTTTCTAAAAACCGTTTCCATACTCACTTTAGCAACGTTGGCAGCGTGTTCCGGTTCACACGAACACTCAAGTTCTTCACCTGACAGTCTTCAGATTCCACTCAACGCAGCACTGTCTACTGCCGCCGTTGCTGAAGAAAATCTGTCTCTTGCAGAAAACACCGAACGCTACCAAGACCAACCCGACCAACCGGTCAAATCCGTTGCCCAAGAGCCTGTATCCACATTCAGCATAGACGTCGATACCGGTAGCTACGCCAACGTCCGCCGATTCCTGACCAATGGCGAACAGCCGCCCAAAGACGCTGTACGGATTGAGGAAATCGTCAATTATTTCCCCTACAACTATCCACTGCCTACTGACAACCGTCCATTTGCCGTTCACACTGAAACCATTGATTCTCCATGGCAACCGGAAGCCAAACTCATCAAAATCGGCATACAGGCTCAAGACACCGCGAAAAAAGACCTGCCGCCTGCCAACCTCGTTTTCCTTGTGGATGTATCCGGCAGTATGGGGGAGGAAAACAAACTGCCGCTGGTTCAAAAAACCCTTCGCATCCTGACCCAACAATTACGTCCGCAAGACAAAGTGACCCTGATTACCTATGCGTCAGGTGAAGATCTGGTACTCCCGCCCACCTCAGGTGCAGATAAAAAAACCATCCTGAATGCCATCGACAAACTGCGTGCAGGCGGCGCGACAGACGGCGAATCCGCACTGCAAATGGCTTATGAGCAAGCGCAAAAGGCCTTCGTACCCAACGGCATCAACCGCATCCTACTGGCGACCGATGGTGACTTTAACGTCGGCGTATCCGACACCGAAACCCTCAAATCCATGGTTGCCGAAAAACGCAAAAGCGGCGTTTCACTCAGCACCCTGGGCTTCGGCATGGGCAACTACAACGAAGACATGATGGAACAAATTGCCGATGCGGGCGACGGCAATTACAGCTACATCGACAACGAAAAAAGAAGCGAAAAAAAGTCCTGCAACAGCAGCTGACCTCCACACTCGCCACCGTAGCGCAAGATGTCAAAATCCAAGTCGAATTCAACCCCGCCACCGTCAAAGAATACCGCTTGGTCGGCTATACCAACCGCACCCTGCGCAATGAAGACTTCAACAACGACAAAGTAGATGCGGGCGACATCGGCGCAGGCCACAGCGTGACCGCCCTCTATGAAATCATCCCGCAGGGCAAACAAGGCTGGCTTGAAGAATCGCGCTATCAAAAAGCCCCAGCCGCTAAAGGCAGCAAAAACGAATACGCCTTTGTCAAAGTGCGCTACAAACTGCCCGGACAAAAAGACAGCCAATTGATGCAGCAAGCCGTCCCCGTCGGCAGCAAACCGCTTGACCAAGCCGACAAAGACACCCTGCTCGCCCTTGCCGCCGCTTCCTATGCCCAAGCCCTGCGCGGCGGCGAATACAACGGCAAACTCAGTTGGAGAGACATCGAAAACATGGCACAAAAAGTCCAAGGCGATGACCCGTTCGGTCTGAAATCCGAATTTCTCCAACTGGTGCGCACCGCCGCCGGACACGGAGGAACATCAGGTCCTTTAGTTAAAGAGTAAAATCTCAAAAGGTCGTCTGAAAACTTTTCAGAGACCTTTTATACACCCTGTCTCAACCACCATCAGGAGCCGCTTCATGTTCACACTCACAACCGACAACGACCGCCTGCTGCTCGCCTCAGCCGATTTGCGCGCGGAAATTTATCTCTACGGCGGGCTGCTCAACCGCTACGAAATCCGCCGCCCCGACGGCACATGGTTCAACATCGTCAAAGCCTACGACACCCCGCAACACGCCCGCGAGAGCCTGACCGAATGGTTCCGCAGCGGCAAGCTCAGCCCGTACGCCTGCCGCCTGCGCCACGGCAAATACAGCTTTGACGGCAAAGCGTATCAGTGCGGCAAATTCAAACTCGCCGAACACGCGGCACACGGTTTAATGTATGACCGCGAGTTTGCCCTCGTCAACAGCCATGCCGACGACCAATCCGCCGAAGTCGAAATCCGCGCAGATTACGCACAAGACGACAGCGGCTACCCTTTCCCCTTCAGCCTGACCGTCCGCTACCGCCTCAGCGCAGAAGGTTTAAGCATCCGCTCCACCGTCCGCAACCAAGGCACAACCGCCATGCCACTCGCAGACGGCTGGCACCCCTATTTCACACTCGGCGGCAAAACCGATGATTGGTCGCTGGAAATCGACAGCAGCAAACGCTTGGGCTTCGATGCCGATTTGGTTCCCGACGGCAGCATGATCGACGATACCCGTTTTCAGACGACCTCAAGCCTGGCAGGCATCGAATTGGACAACAGCTTTGCCTTAGCACGCCAAAAATCCGCCGCCTGCACGCTTTCAGGCAACGGACTGACCCTGAGCATTTACCCTGACGCATCCTATCCCTACCTGCAAATCTTCACCCCGCCGACCCGCGACTCCATCGCTATCGAAAACCTCAGCGGCGCGCCTGACTGTTTCAACAACGGCTTAGGGGTGATTGTTCTGAACGCGGAAGAAGAAGCCGCATTTGAAACGCGCTACCACATCGCCGCAAGCCGTCCGTAAACAGTCCAAATCTTTACCGGCAAAGCAAAGGTCGTCTGAAAAACGCCAAATCAGGTTTTCAGACGACCTTTTAACAAACTGATGCAATGGTTTCTTTGACTGAAAAACAAAAAATAGCCCGCGTCAGTAAACCTGGCATTTTCAATCAAATATGCTGTATTGAATCATAATCTGACCGAAATAGCGTTGCCATATTTTTCCTTTTACCCCACTAAAAGCGAAGTCATACTGAGCGAACCAGCGACAAGGTTGTCGTTGAAAAATGTAATGGAATCATCCGGTTCGCGTAATGCCATAATGCAAAGAAAAGGTAAATAGTGATCCGGCGTCGGCACGGAGAGCATCGCCTTTTCACCCAGCCGTTCGTAATGAATCAACGTGTCGTCATCCCGTTCAACAATCGCCTGATTGACCGCTTCACGGAACGCAAACGCCCAGTCATAACCCGCGCCGATTTGATTGATATGCGCCCTACTCATCACGCTCAAATTATGAATAATATTGCCGCTGCCGATAATCAACACACCCTGTTCGCGCAAAGCAGATAATTTTTTTCGCCAAATTGAAATGCCATTCCGCCGACTGCAAACGGTTGAGACTGAGCTGCACCACAGGAATATCGGCATCGGGATACAGAAATTTCAACACCGCCCAAGTGCCATGATCAAAACCGCGTGTCGGGTTCAGCTCGACATTCTCCGGCCGCAATAACGACCGCACTTGTTCCGCCAACTCAGGCAAACCAGGCGCCGGATATTGCACTTGACTGAGCTCTTCAGGAAATCCGTAAAAATCATAAATCATTTCAGGACGTTCGCCCGATGTAACCTGCAAACGGCTACTGTACCAATGCGCCGAAATCATCAAAATCGCTTTCGGTTTGGCAAATTTTTGCGTAATCAGGCTGAGATTTTGGTTGAAAGGATTTTCCTTATCCAACACATTCATCGGACTACCATGCCCGACAAACAATACAGGCATTTTTTTCATCACTGCCTCCTTAATATTTGATGAGGCGGATTGTACGGATAAATGATTAAGCAATAAATCTCAATTTACGAACAGCATATTTTCCAAATAGGAAATGATGGGATATTCTTTGGCTTGCTGCAAAGTTAAAAAGAGGTCCGAAGATTCGGATTTCAATAGCAATACCTAAGTCAATCTAGTAAATCTGCCTAGAAGCACTTAATTCTATGACTGATAACTCAACGCCAGAATATTATTTTTTAATAGCAAATTATAAAAAAATGTCGTCTGAAAAATAAACTTGGTTTTCAGACGACCTTTTTATCTTAGAAAGATTAGAAAAATTTTCAATATAGAGATGGTAGAGCAATATTATTGGCCATCTTTAAACTATACGTTCAGACGATTTTTATCTATTAGATTGAAAATGTGCAACAACACATTTTGCACTCGGACAGTTTGGATGCGTGGCAGCATTTTCGATTGAAAATTCCCAATATTTAATCATCTTCTTAGCAAAGCCAACTTTGTTTCCCAGTCCTCTGGCAGAACCGGTTTCTTTGACAATTTTGCTGATTCTGTCCCAAGGCAATTCGGGCGTCTCTTCCGGAAACTGTTCTCCCTCAAAATCTTCAATTTCTAAAAATTTTTTCATGGCTTGAGTATCTGCTAGAAACCATGCTTCTATCGCTTTAACCGCAATAAAATAGGCAGTAATTTTCGCGTGGCTGATTCTTTCCTTAACACCTTCAACAGGGAGTCCGTCCGAATCCGTCAAAATATACAGTCTTTCTGCTCCATTTGCTTCCAAAACACCAATAAAGGGCTCAATATTATGAGGCAATAAATTACCTGCGCCATTGGCATCAACAACAGGTTCAATCAATTCAAAATCATTCCTGTGTAAAAAGGTCTTGAATGCCTCTGATTCGATAATAATCTTTTCGCATGACCCTTCAACAATAAATCCGACTTTTACCATGGCAATCCTCCTCCCAGCAGATTGGTCAGCCAAGCCGTATCTAACGGAATTTTGTTTTTATCGACACCGGACTTCCGAACATCTTTAATTTGGGTTTTGCCTTGAGATTTACTGACAAAATACAACTCTTCCAATTCCAAGCTACGCACTACCGATTCACTATGAGTTGTCAGAATAATTGGATGGTGAGGGCTTACATATTCACGTATAAAGCCGATCAGTTCACTGATAGCTTTCGGATGTAAGCCACGCTCAGGTTCTTCAATGATGGTAATGCCGGGCTGTTTTACACGCGTTAAAACGGCAACCAACAAACATAAGGCATAAATTGTGCCGTCCGAAACCATATGGGCGGGGAAACGATTACCGCTGTCTTCCTCGAAAAATAACCCTTTTGAGTCATCAATTTTTTGCGTTTGAACAGAGAGTTGCTGCATTTCGGGGACAATCACACTCATCCATTCAATGATTTGCTCGCGTAATTCGTCGTTATCCTCAAGATGTTCTAACACTGCAGCAATATTGCTACCGTCTGTATTCAGCTTTTCAGGGTTATTGGCATTATTGCGAAGATCTTTGATTTTAAAAGGATCTATACGAAATATCTTTACATCTTTAAGTAAATTAAATGAATTATTTTGGTACAATATGCTGGTATCTAATGAATTTTTATTATCACTTAAAAATTTAAGAATAATACCCGTCATTGCACCTTTAACGATTTCCTTACTCATTTCATCACTATTTTTTAATGCCCCCAAAACAGTTCCACCAGTTATCCCTAATAAAATTGAGGATAGATATTCTACAAACTTATTTTCATTTCCTTCTTTTTTCTTTAATTCTAATTTTCGAGCTTCCTCACTACTGTCAAAAATAGTTTTTCCATTTTTAAAAATTTTCAAATATTCATGTTTCACCGATACAGGCACTGTAGGCAATGAGGGGAGTAACGATGATTTACTTAGAAGAATATCTATTTCATATTCATATACTTGTTCTTCAATCTCTGCATTTATTCGATAGCTGATAATCTCATTTTTCTGTTTTGGATCAATTAAGTTTTTCACACCACCAAACTCAGATACTGCCTTGCTCACTCCCATATCAATCACTTTTGATAAAAATGCCAAGGCATCGACAAAATTACTTTTACCCGTACCGTTTGCCCCCGCTAAAACCATAAAAGGAGAAACATCTTTTAGCTCTACATTTTGGATACTTTTAAATCCTTTAATTTCCAAATAGTTAATTTTCATTTTTCATTCTCTTGAATTTATCAACAAAACGTGTTTGAAAGCATACAGAGCATTTCATAGGATGGCAACCTTTTTCTTGTGCAAAAATCAAGCTATACTATTGTTTTAAAAAACATTATTCTTACATGAATTCTCAGATAAGTATCAACTTTGCTAGAACGCCGTTTTTAAAATATTGGTATAAAAATTTTTCCGAAACTCTTTTCAGACGACCTCGGCATCGCGTGGATAGCACAGTATGAGCTTGGCAGATGCACTCCATTCGGGACAACTGGTCGAGCTCTTCCCCGAATACGCCATTACTTACGATCCGCTTTACCTCTATTACCCCAGCCGCCGCGGGCATTCGAATGTGTTTAAGTTGATTGTGGATGTGCTGCGGGTAGAGGTCGTCTGAAATTTGACGCCACCCCGTCCAAGTGTTATTAATAATTCCTATTCACAAACAAACAGGAATAAACATGAAAAAAGTTGGTAACAAAGTAGTCGTTGTGGGCTTGGGGTGCGGTCGGTGTCAGCTACGCCTATTCCATGCTCAACCAAGCCTTGTGCGACGATATGGTTTTAATCGACATCAACC
>CAKMQH010000216.1 GCA_927911515.1 uncultured Neisseria sp. | reverse complement strand
CATTAAAAAGTTTATCTATTGAAAATCTTAGAGGTTCCTGTAACAGCCTTTTGTTCTGAATTTTGAAAAAGGCAAAAAACTGACGATCATTTATGGAGAAAATGGTACGGGGAAATCCACAATTTCAGATGCTTTTGATTTACTAGGGAATAGCAAAATTGGTTCTTTGGAAAATAGGGGCGTTGGATCTTCTACAAAAACATATTGGCCGTCTGTTGGGAAATCTCATTCAGATGTCAAAGTTTCATTAGAAACTTCAAGTGGTACCTGCATATTATCTTTAGACAAGAAAAATGTATCTGTTGATTTTGAAGTATTAAGACCACAGGTATCAGTATTGCGCCGCAGTGAGATATTAAGATTAATAGCTGCACAACCAGCAGAACGCTATAAGGAAATTCGTCAATTTATTGATGTATCTGGAATTGAAGCATCAGAAAATACATTGCGAAAACTAATCAATAATAAGAAGCTAGATTTTGATACTGCAATAACACGTGTAAATGAAAATAGAAATACTATCGAACATTTTTGGAAACAAGTAAATTGTCCAGTATATGATGTTATTTTGTGGGCAAAAGATGAAGTAAAAAAAAGACGTAGCTCATCTTGAAAAAAAGAAAAATAATATTGATACCTTAATTTCTTATTGGAACAAAATTGAAGGAGGATACGAAAAGTACCTGCAAGTCTGTAATGAAGTAGAGAATGCTGAAACCAAACTAGCAAACGATCAGGTTACACTAACCAAGCTAAGCGAAGCGGCTTCCAATAATTATTTAGAAATCATAGATATTCTTCAAGCTGCACAAAAATATTTTCATAAACATGATACCTTGGAAAAATGTCCACTTTGTGGAAGTTCCGAGAATATAAGTAATTTAGTTGAGAATGTAAATAAGCAGATTGAAGAAAATGAACTGGTTGGGAAATTGAATACCGCAAAACAAACCGTTTCGAGAAGTGAAATTTCCCTAAAAAGTAAGAAACAACAGTTAGAGGATTTTTTAAAAGATACAAGAGATGATTTTAAAAAATTAGAAAATTACTGTTTGAATACATCTGAGATTCAAGACCTAGATCTTCCATTTTTTCCAGTACCCGAAGATCCAACGCAATGGTTAGAATGGACTACGGTAAACAATAAGAAAGAATCTTGGAGAAAAGAAGCAGATAGATGCATAGATAGTAAGAACTTTATAGAGACATTACGACGTTCATTAAATGATCTTGCAAATAATGAAAATATTGTTAACGAGTTATCTATAACATTACCTAAATTGAAAAGAGTACTAGATATTATTGAGAGTAAGCGTAAGGAATATACGGACAATATTCTTGAGGCAATCTCAATAAGAGTCGGCGAACTTTATGAGTTAATTCATCCTAATGAAGGCTTAGATAAAATTGCCCTGGCATTAGATGCAGCCAAAAGAGGTTCTTTAGATATTTCAATGGAATTCGGCGGAAAACAAGATACCCCTCCGCAAGCATATTTTAGTGATTCTCATTTGGATACTTTGGGACTTTGTGTATTTTTAGCCTTAGCTGAACGTGAAAATCCAGAACAAAAAATATTGGTTTTAGATGATGTATTGGGTAGTGTGGACGAACCCCATGTAGAGCGTGTTATCGGCATGATTTACGATGTAATCCAGAAATTCCAACATACTATCGTTACAACACACTATCGACCTTGGCGAGAGAAATTTCGCTGGGGTATTTTAAAGCCTGAACAAGGTTGCCAATTTGTAGAGTTAAAACACTGGTCGTTGGATAGTGGAATGGCTTTAACTGGATCAATTACAGAGATTGTTCGGCTAAAAAATTTACTCGCTGATTCTGATCCAGACATACAATCTATTACTGGGAAAGCAGGTGTTATTTTAGAGGCTTTGCTGGATTTCCTGACTATAAAATATGCTTGTGCAGTTCCAAGAAAAGTAGGAAATACTTATGTACTAAGCGATTTATTGGGAGCTGTAAATGGTAAATTACTAAGAGAGCTGAAGGTTGAAAAAATAAGCGAACAAAATAATGAAGAAATTCAAATTGGTGAAATTTTAAAAGAGATACAACAAATTGCTCAAACACGAAATGTTATTGGCGCACATTTCAATGAACTTTCGTTTAATCTTTATCCCCAAGATGGATTAAGATTTGCAAAATTAGTTGAGCAATTATGTGATGCTTTAATTTGTCCGGATTATGGATGGCCAAATAAAGATACTGGAAGTTATTGGAAAAATGGTGGAGATACACGCCGGCTACACCCACTAAAGAAACCGAGTTAAGAAATATGAAAACCCAAAAACTAGAACTCACCTGGATAGGTAAACATAAACGTCCGAAGTTAGAAGCGCGGATATTACTGGAAGACCCTGAAAAATCCTATCATGCCAAAGTGCGGTCGGAATCGGCGGCGTTTGACAACCGATTGATTTTTGGTGACAACCTGCTTGCGCTTAAAGCTTTAGAGCAGGAATTTACGGGTAAGGTGAAATGCGTGTTTATCGACCCACCGTATAACACGGGCAGTGCTTTTACCCATTACGATGACGGGCTAGAGCATTCTATCTGGCTAGGACTGATGCGCGATCGTTTGGAGATTATCAAACGCCTGCTTTCAGATGACGGTTCGCTGTGGATTACCATTGATGACAATGAAGCACATTATTTGAAAGTCTTGTGTGATGAAGTGTTTGGGCGGAGGAATTTTGTTGTAAATGCCATTTGGGTTAAGAAATCTGCTCCTCAAAATGATGCAAAATGGATTAGCGATACTCATGACCATGTTTTTGTCTATGCAAAAAATAAAGAAATATGGAAGATAAATAAATTAAGTCGAACTGAAAAGCAAAATAGCATTTACAAAAATTCTGATGATTTTGATGGAATAAATGAAAGTGGAGAGTGGTACGGTAGAGGTCCTTGGTATGCGGATAATATTACAGTAAAAACAGTTTCTCAAACTGGGATATACGAAGTCGTAACTCCGGGAGGGAGAAAAGTACTACCGCCAGATGGTCGTGCATGGGCATATTCAAAAGAGCGTTTTTTGGAACTAATTAAAGATAATAGAATTTGGTTTGGTAAGGATGGGAAAAATAAACCCACAGTTAAACGATTTTTGTCAGAAGTTGGTGATAAAGGTGTTGTACCTAAATCTGTGTGGGATTACACGGAAGTTGGTGAAAATAGAAATGCTCGACAAGAGGTTATGAAATTTAATTCAATAGATCCTTTTTCTACACCTAAACCAGAACGTTTTATTGAGAGAATATTAACTATTGCCACCAACCCCGGCGATCTTGTCCTTGATTCCTTCGCCGGTAGCGGCACTACCGGCGCAGTTGCCCATAAAATGGGACGGCGTTGGATTATGGTGGAGCTGGGCGAGCATTGCCATACCCACATTATCCCACGCCTGCAAAAAGTCATTGACGGCGAAGATCAGGGCGGCATTTCCAAGGCGGTGAATTGGCAAGGTGGCGGTGGATTCCGCTATTTTCGCCTTGCGCCGACATTAATTGTCAACGACAAATGGGGCAATCAAATCATCAATCCCGACTACAACCCTGAAATGCTGGCGGAAGCCTTAGCGAAGCTGGAGGGATTTACCTATATGCCGTCTGAAAACCTTTGGTGGCAGCACGGCTATTCCAGCGAAAACGATTTTATCTACGTTACCACCCAAAGCCTATCTGTTGAACAGTTGCAAGTGCTTTCAGACGAGGTTGGAGCAGGTCGCAGCCTGCTAATCTGCTGCTCCGCTTGGCGTGGGATTACGGCTGATCAGGCGGCAGAGCGTTTCCCGAATCTTTCCTTAAAAAAAATCCCCAAAATGATTTTGAAACGCTGCGAATGGGGACATGATGATTACAGCTTGAACGTCGCCAATCTTCCGATGGCAGAAGAAGAGCCTGAGCCAAGGTCGTCTGAAAACCAACCTGCCGCCAAAACCAAATCCGTGAAACGCAAAAGTGCGGTCGAAAATCAGGGCGGATTGTTTGATGGAGAGGATAGTGATGGGTAAGGAAATGGCGATGATGCACGCCGATTATGTGCAATGGCTGGCAGACATTAAAAAACCGGGTGCTGACCGCGCGGCACAAAGCGGTTTTGGCAGTAAATGCCGAGCTGGTATCGCTTTACTGGCATATCGGGCGGGATATTTTGCAGCGGCAGGCTGCGCAAGGCTGGGGCAGCAAAGTGATTGACCGCTTGGGGCAGGATTTGCGCGAGGCGTTTCCTGAAATGAAGGGGTTTTCCCGTGCCAACCTTCTATATATGCGGGCTTTTGCCGAAGCTTGGACTGATTTTGAAACTGTCCAACAGTCTGTTGGACAATTGCCGTGGGGTCATAATGTGCTTTTGATTAACCGTATTGGCAAGAAGAAATAGATGAACTATCCGGAAATTCCAGATAGTTCGTATTGTACTGGCTTGCTGCACAAAATGTCAGTTATTCGAAATTTTCGAGCAACTGATCACATATGGCAGTTTGGTTATCTAAAAAATCCAGACAGCTAAAGGAATAAAGATCAAATCGGTGATTAAGCTATTCTTAATTACTGAAAACAAGAGATAAGAGATAAAAACCATGAGTATCAGAACTCAAAACTATATCAACGGACGTTTGTCTTTGCGTGCACCGCAAGCAGAAAGTTTGGCGAAGTTAAAGCAGGCGTTGGATGCTGCACCGGAAATGGCACAAAAAGACCGAGATGTGGCTGCAGTGTTGAATACTTTAAAAGCAGAGTTTTCTACTTTAGAGGATTTTGAGCGGGAATTTCCGTCATTGTGCTTTGCTTTGGCAACGGGGGTGGGAAAAACCCGCCTAATGGGGGCATTTGTCGCCTATCTGCATTTGGCACACGGGATCAATAATTTTTTTTGTACTTGCACCGAATCTGACGATTTATAACAAGCTGATTGCCGACTTTACACCGAATACGCCGAAATATGTGTTTAAAGGTATCAGTGAATTTGCAGTAAATCCACCCAAGCTGATTAGTGGAGACAACTATGAGCAGCAGAATTTGACTATGGGGATGAATAATCTTTTTGGTGAGATTACCGTTAATGTATTCAACATTTCCAAAATCAACAGCGAGGTGCGCGGCGGCAAAGAGCCAAAAATCAAGCGAATGCGTGAAGTGCTGGGCGATAGTTATTTCAATTATCTGGCGAATCTGCCTGATTTAGTGTTGCTGATGGATGAATCACATCGCTATCGGGCGCAGGCGGGGATGCGGGCGATTAATGAATTAAATCCGCTTTTGGGCTTGGAGTTAACTGCCACGCCATTTGTGGAATCCACCAAAGCGCCTATTCCGTTCAAAAACGTGATTGTAGATTATCCGCTGGCTCGGGCAATGGACGATGGTTTTGTCAAAATGCCTGCGGTGGTTACGCAGCGCAATTTTTGATGCGAAAAATTATACGCCCGAAGAAATTGAGAAAATCAAGTTAGAAGATGGCGTGCGTGTGCATGAAAACACCAAGGTCGAGCTTATAACTTATGCTCGGGAAAATAATGTTGCCGTGGTGAAGCCTTTTATGCTGGTGATTGCCCGTGATACCACGCACGCGGCGCAATTATTGTCTTTACTGGAGTCGGACAACTTTTATAACGGGCGTTATCAGGGCAAAGTGATTCAGGTGGATTCCAGTAAATCAGGCAAAGACGAAGAGGAAATGATTGAACGACTTTTAGCGGTGGAGAGCGTGGATGAGCCGACGGAAATCGTGATTCATGTCAATATGCTCAAAGAGGGCTGGGACGTTACCAATCTTTATACCATCGTACCGCTGCGCGCTGCCAATGCTAGAACACTGATCGAGCAATCTATCGGACGCGGTTTGCGTCTGCCTTACGGCAAACGTACGGGAGTGGAAGTGGTGGATAGATTGAACATTATCGCCCACGACCGCTTTCAGGAAATCATTGATGAAGCTAATAAAGGTGATTCGGTATTGAAATTGAAACAGGTAATTTTGGATGCACCGAGTGAGGACGATAAAAAAGTTAGCGTGCAGGTGTATAGTGGTGTGGAAACGAAATTGGGATTGGTAGAAATGTCGTCTGAAAATACAAAACAAGGTATTTCAGAAGCTAATTCTTCAGTTGATTATCAGCCTGTTTTTAAAAACTGAAACCGAAAAAGCGCATTGCCCGAAAGGTAATGGAAGTCGCGACAAAATATGCTTCCCGCCCAAGTGAAGCGCCAACTTCCCAAGCATTATTGACAGTAGAAATCCACGAAAAAAATCGTTCAAGAAGTTCAGACGGCATTACAACCGGTTCAAGGGGAATTGCTAGTGGATGAGCTGGATATAGTCGAGATTGTTGCTAAAACCACAGAAACAATGGTGAATCAAACCATCGATATTCCTAGAATTACAGTTGTACCCAGCGGGGAAGTCAGCACAGGATTCCATCCGTTCAAACTCGATTTAAGCAGCCTGCATCTACAACCGAGTGAACGTGAAATTACTATTCACAACCTGCACACCAACGAGCAAAGTAGCCTGTCTGCTGAATTGGGTATGAAGGAAAAACGCCCTGAAGACTATATCGTTTTTTCGCTGATGGATTTCGACGATATCGACTATTTCACCCAAGCTGACTTGCTTTACGATTTGGCGGGGCAGATGGTGGCGCACCTACGCGCTTATTTATCCGAAGAGGAAGTTTTGAGTGTGCTGGATAAAGAACGCCGTCTGATTGCCCGTGAAATCCATGCTCAAATGATGGCGCATTTTTGGGAAAAAGCGGCGAGCTATGAGGCTCGTGTTAGCCAAGGATTTAGTACGCTCAAACCATGTAATTATACTGTTTCAGCTGATGAACCGATTCATTCCGTGCGACAAACACCAAAAGATGTCAGCCGTATTAAGCAAATGCTGTTTGGCAGCTTTTCCAAATGTCTGTATCCCTTACAAAAATTTGACTCTGATACTGAACGCCGTTTTGCTGTGATTCTGGAACGAGACGCGCAAAAATGGTTCAAACCTGCCCAAGGACAATTCCAGATCTACTGGAAATCAGGTTTCGATTCTAAAGAATATATCCCTGATTTTGTTGTAGAGACCGAAGATTCTATCTGGCTTGTTGAAACCAAAGCAGGCAAAGATTTAAAAGATTCTGAAGTTTTGGCAAAAGCTGATGCAGCTTTTGAATGGTGTAAACATGCTACGGATTATGCGTTGCAGCACAATGGTAAGCATTGGCGTTATGTGCTGATTCCGCATGATGAAGTTGCCGAATCAAAAAAAATTGGCGGATTTTTTAAGGTTTGAGAAAAAGTCTGTCTAAAACGGATCGCACTTATCAAGTGCGTGGGTTGAAACTAAAATTTATAGGTTATCAGTAAAAATCAGCCGCCTTCGGGCGGCTGTGTGTAAAGGAGTTTGTATGGCAAACCAAATCCGCCTACATATTTGGGGCGATTATGCCTGTTTTACCCCGTCCGGAGATGAAGGTGGAACGGGTGTCTTATGATGTCATCACGCCGTCGGCGGCGCGCGGGATTTTGGCGGCGGTGCATTGGAAGCCGGCGATTCGGTGGGTGATTGACCGGATTTATGTGTTGAAACCGATTCGGTTTGAGTCGGTGCGGCGCAATGAATTGGGCGGCAAGATTTCGGCGGGTAAGGTCAGCGGCGCGATGAAGCGCAAGAGCGTTGCCGATTTATATACGCTGATTGAAGACGACCGCCAGCAGCGCGCGGCGACGGTGCTTAAAGACGTGGCTTATGTGATTGAAGCCCATGCGGTGCTGACGGCAAAAAGCAGGCGCGGATGAGACCGTTACCAAGCATATTGAGATGTTCAAACGCCGTGCGAAAAAAAGGGCAATGTTTTCAGCAGCCTTGTTTGGGTGTGCGTGAATTTCCTGCCGATTTTGCATTGATTGATGAAGGTGAGCCGCTGCCGCTGTCGGCGTTATCGGAAAGCGAGGCAAACCGCGATTTGGGCTGGATGCTGCATGATATTGATTTTGACCACGGCAACACGCCGCATTTTTTCCGCGCGGAAATGAAAGACGGCGTGATTGATGTGCCGCCGTTTTACGCCGAGGAGGTGAAAGCATGATTCTTGCGTCCCTTGCCCGCTATTACCGCCGTTTGGCAGCGGAAAAAGATGAAATGGGCAACCTGAAAGTGCCGCCTTATGGCTTTAGTGAGGAGAAAATCGGTTGGATTTTGGTGTTGGATAAAGAAGGTCGTCTGAAAACCGCTGTGCCGAATCTGACCGCCGATAAAAAGCCGCAACCGAAGCTGATGAGCGTGCCACGCCCTGAAAAACGCACGTCGGGTATCAAGCCGAATTTTTTTGTGGGATAAAACCGCATACGCGCTTGGCGTGGAAGCCAATAAAAACAAAGCCGAAGCAAAAGAAAAACCGTTTACGTCGTCTGAAAAAACCTTTGAAGCCTTTAA
>CAKMQH010000215.1 GCA_927911515.1 uncultured Neisseria sp. | reverse complement strand
CGTCGAAAAAGGTGGCTTCCTCGCCCAAGCCTACTCAGCGCGTGAACATAGGTCGTCTGAAACCCGACGGCGCATAGGCTCTATCCGTACACTCTCCCTGCAAAAAGGTCGTCTGAAAACCAAACCTCTGGTTTTCAGACGACCTTTTGTTCCGATTCAATCTCAAATCATTAAGTCTGCATCAAATCCGTTTTGCCAATTCTTCCGCTTTGCCGATGTACAGCGCGGGGGTCAGGGCGAGCAGTTGGGATTTGGCTTCGGCGGGGATTTCCAGCGATTCGATGAAGACTTTCAGCACTTCGGGCGTGATGCCGCCTTTGCCGCGCGTCAGGTCTTTCAGTTTTTCGTAAGGATTGGCGACACCGTGGCGGCGCATAACGGTTTGAATCGGTTCGGCGAGCAGCTCCCAAGTGGCATCCAAGTCGGCGGCCAGCGCGGCGGGGTTGGGTTCGAGCTTGTTCAGACCGCGCAGGTGGGCGGCGAAACCCAACACGGCATAGCCTACGCCTACGCCCATGTTGCGTAGGACGGTGCTGTCGGTCAGGTCACGCTGCCAGCGGGAGACGGCAGTTTTTCGGACAAGAAGCCCAATACGGCGTTTGCCATGCCGAGGTTGCCTTCGGAATTTTCAAAGTCGATGGGGTTGACTTTGTGCGGCATGGTGGAAGAGCCGACTTTCGCCCGCTTTGACTTTTTTGTTTGAAGTAACCCAATGAAATATAACCCCAAACGTCGCGGTTGAAGTCGATCAGGATGGTGTTGATGCGGCTGAGGGTTTGGAAGAATTCAGCCATGTAGTCGTGCGGTTCGATTTGGATGGTGTAGGGGTTGAAGGCCAGACCGAGGCCGATTTCGACGAAGTTGCGGCAGTGGGTTTCCCAATCGACGTCGGGATAGGCGACCATGTGGGCGTTGTAGTTGCCGACCGCGCCGTTGATTTTGCCGAGAAATTCTTGCGCCTGAAGGTTTTTAAACTGGCGTTGCAGGCGGTACACGATGTTGGCGGTTTCTTTGCCCAAAGTGGTCGGTGTGGCGGGCTGACCGTGGGTGCGGCTCATCATGGGGACGGCGGCAAGGTCGTGCGCCATGCCGGTAAGTTTTTCGATGATTTCGGCAAGTTTCGGCAGGATGACGGTTTCGCGCGCTTCTTGCAGCATCAGGGCGTGGGACAGGTTGTTGATGTCCTCGCTGGTGCAGGCGAAGTGGATGAACTCGCTGGCAGCGGCGACTTCGGGTACGCCGGCGAAGCGTTCTTTAAGCCAGTATTCGATGGCTTTGACATCATGATTGGTAGTCGCTTCGATGGCTTTGACGGCGGCTGCGTCTTCCAATGAAAAGTTTTCGATGACTTTGTCGATTTCGGCAAGTGTGAAATCGCTGAAGGCGGGAATTTCGGTGATTTTCGGTTCGGCGGCGAGGGCTTTGAGCCAGCTCAATTCGACTTTGACGCGCGCCCTCATCAGGCCGTATTCGGAGAAAATCGGACGCAATGCTTCAACGGATTTGGCGTAGCGGCCGTCTAGGGGGGAAAGTGCAGCGATAGGGTTGATCATGTCGGAGTCCTGTCGGTAGGTCGGTCAAACGGTTAAATCAAACAGTCAAATTGTTTGCAATTATACATGATTTGACCCGGCAACTTCGGGTCGTCTGAAACTACAACCTTCCCTTCAAAGCGTTTTTGACAAACGCCGCCGACTCGCGCAATACCGTGAAACCATAGCCGCCGTAAGGCTCGGAACAAAACGGCGCGGCATACACCTGAATATCGTGTCCCTGCCACTGCTTGTCCGCCATCATCCGCGCCCGCGCCAAGTGAAAACCGGCGCTGACAATGACGACGCGCGGATTGTTTTCAATAAAATCGCGGCTGAACACAATGTTCTCAAACGTATTTTCCGCCCGCCGCTCCTGAATAATGTCCTCCTTCGGCACCCCCATCTTCTCCGCAATCATCTGCATATTGCCCGAAGCAGACTGAAAATCGCGACTGAGTCCGCCCGACATCACCAGCTTCTTCACCTTGCCGGCACGATACAGCTCGACAGCCGCTTCAACGCGCGCCACCAGACAAGGATTCAGACGACCCTGTTCATAAGAACGGGTTGAAAGCACAACCGCAGCGTCCGCCGGACGCACCGTATCCGCATCCAACCGCGACACCTGAAAATCGCGCCACATAATCCACAGCGGCAAAAGTGCAGCGGTAAAGAATAAAACCAATATAAAAACAAGGACTTTTTTGAACATCCGAATCCTAAAATGATGAAAGTAGTTGGAACGCGGCTGTACAGGCAGGTTCCGATTATTCCTTAATTTTACGAAATTCATACAGCCGTTTAGCTATATTTTTTAGTAACCGATTGTTTCTATCTGACCAAGTACGACTTTTGTCGGTGGAGGCGGTTTTTATGGAGCGTCGTGATCAGACATTATTTAAATTGGTAATTATGCTAATGCGTATTCTGAGAATATGACAATCAGTATTGACATGGCGTATGAGGAAAATATATTATCAAAAACAGATTTTTGTAAAAGTTGCATAAAGTCGGCAATATAATATCAACGCCATCAGCATCGTCATCTTGAATGATATGTAGGCCATTTCCAATTTTGAAGACTTTTTCTCTTCGTTCAATTATTAGAGAGTAAACATGAAAAAAGCTTTATCAGTTATTTCCGTAGGTTTTTTATCTCTGTCTCTGCTTGCTGCCTGTAATGGTGGAGAAAGTGAAACTCAAAAAGAGTTGGCTGCATTGAAAGAACAATTGGCGCAGCAACAAAAGCAACAAGCTGAACGCGAAAATCAAGAACAAGAACACCGGAAACAAATTGAGCAACAGCAAAGAGAAGACGAACTCTATCAAAAAGCCTACCAAGATGCTCAAGAAGACTTACAGATGAAACAAATGCTGGAAGAAGAGAAAAAACAGGAAGAGGCAAAGAAAAAACAGGCTGCTGAGGAACGTAAACGCGAAGAAGCTAAAAAGAAACAAGCTTTAGAAGAGGAACCTAAGCAAAAAGAAGAGACCAGAATAAAACAAGAAGAACCCAGAATTAGACAAGAAGAATCCCCAAAAGCTACTGCAAAACAGGTTGCTTCACAACAAGCGTCCAAAGTTACCGAAAAACTCGTTCGTTACCCTGCTTTTGTGATTTCGGAATCTGGTAGCGGTTCGTTAAATCTTAGAGGAGGACCGTCTATTTCAGCAGTTTCTGTTACCCAATTGAAAGACGGACAGCAACTTCAAGTGGTGGCTGAAACCAACGCCTGTACCAATGCCAACGGTGGCTGCTGGGTTAAAGTTCAGGTCGGCGGACTGACTGGTTATGTGTCTAATGCCTACCTGCAAAAAGGTCATGTACGAGATGGTGGTTATGCCGAATAAAAATTCTGATTTCTTATTTTAATTGTAATCAATATGAAAAAAAACCTTTGCTGTCGTCGGTACATTACTAACTACCTTGTGCGTATTTATTTGGAAACAAGTTGTAGTTTCAAGTGCGACTGATATCGTTAAGACGGAATTAAAGCCAGTCATAGTCAAAATGGTGAAAGCTAAATTGGGTAAATCTAACTTGCTCAAAACAGATGATGAAGAACTGGCTCAAAATTTGGGTGAACAATTTATCAAAAAAATCAGATTGATATAAGCTGTCAAGAAGGGGAGTCAGCACAAGAATGCCAGGCTCGTATTTTAGAAGGAGCAAGCTTCTCACAATTTCAACAGGAATTGGATGAATTTAATACTCAATATGAAAAATGCGAAGATAGTATTGCTATGGACAGACGTATCGATTTACGAAACCATTCTTTGGTTTTTCAGCACAAAATTAGATGTATGATTGTTAATAATCAAGGAGAAATGTTGGATAAGATAGCTGAATCAGATGATAATTTAGCTCAGACTATCTATGAAGTGAAAAAAAGTATTTCTCCGAGCTACAAGTAGTTTTTTAATTAGGGAGTGTTTATGAAAAGGGTTATGTTTTCAATTATTGTTTGCTTTGCTTTATCTGCTTGTGCTTTGGATTCTTCGCCCCAATACGCTCATGTAGAACCCGCATACCGGCAACAAACGGGATATCGATCTCAAATGACAAATCGGCAAAAAGTAAATCAAGATTGTAGCAATTACTATCAAAACCACCAAATCTCTAAATTTGAGAAAGACAATAAAATCGATAAATGTATCAAAAGTCGTTTGATACGAAGCTGATAGGTTTTCTCTACGTTGGGTGCAAATAATTTGGAGGGTTTTATCTGAAAAAAAGGTCGTCTGAAATTTCAGACGACCTTTTGACTTTTTGCGAAACAACCGGCTCTTTAACTTTTGCGGCGGCTGCCTAGGTCGGCGGCGGCGGTAAAGAGTACGTCGGTGGAGGAGTTGAGGGCGGTTTCGGCGGAGTCTTGGATAACGCCAATAATCATGCCGACGCCGACGACGCGCATGGCGAAGTCGTTGTCGATGCCCAAGAGGCTGCAGGCGACGGGGATCAGCAGCAGTGAGCCGCCGGCAACGCCGGATGCGCCGCATGCGCCGACGGTGGCGACGAGGCTCAGGAGCAGGGCGGTTGGGTAGTCGACGACGATGCCTTTGGTGTAGGCGGCCGCCATGGCTAAGACGGTGATGGTAATCGCTGCGCCTGCCATGTTGATGGTTGCGCCCAGAGGGATGGAGACGGAGTAGGTGTCTTCATGCAAGCCGAGTTTTTTCGCCAATGCCATGTTGACGGGGATGTTGGCGGCGGAGGAGCGGGTGAAGAAGGCGTAGAGTCCGCTTTCGCGCAGGCAGGTGAAGACCAGTCCGTAAGGGTTTTTGCGGGTTTGCGACCAGACGATGAGCGGGTTTACGACGAGGGCGATAAATGCCATGCTGCCCAGCAGGACTGCCAGCAGGCGTCCGTAGCTGAGGAAGGCGGCAAAGCCGGTTTCGGCGACGGTTTGGGAGACCAATCCGAAAATGCCCAAGGGGGCGAAGCGGATAACCCATTGCACAACGGTGGTAACGGCTTCGGAGAGGTCGGAGACGACTTGGCGGGTGGTGTCGGAGCCGTGGTGGCGCAATGCGGAGCCTAAAACCAATGCCCATGCGAGAATGCCGATGTAGTTGGCTTGCGCGATGGCGTTAATCGGGTTGGACACGAGCTTCATCAAAAGTTCTTTGAGGACTTGGACGATGCCGGACGGTGGTGCGAGGGTGGAGGTGGCTACGTCTTTAAACACCAGCGCGGTCGGGAATGCCATACTGGCGGCAACGGCGACTGCGGCGGCGGCAAATGTGCCGACGAGATACAGAATAATGATGGGTTTGATTTTGGCTTCGCCGCCTTTGCGGTATTGCACCAGCGCGGCGGTTACTAAGACAAACACCAATACGGGGGCGACGGCTTTCAATGCGCCGACGAACAATTCGCCGAGCAGCCCGACGTTCATGCCTGCTTTCGGGGAGATGGTACCGACCAGTACGCCCAACATTAAACCGATGATGATTTGCGGTACGAGTCCGATACGGTTGACTGCGTTCAGCAGTGGATTACCACTTGCCATGATACATCCTCTTACTTTATGTGTTAAGAAACGTTGCATTTTAAAAGAAAATATCAATTATTGTGCAGGTTTACAGATTAAATTGAATGTTGTGGCGAAAAATGCTTGATTTTTTGTAGAATTGGGCAGTTTGTGCCATATTTTTCGGTTTGGAAGGAGTTAATGTGTTTGGCTTCTGTCGCGCAGAGGCAGGCGCATCCGCCTTTTCAGACGACCCCTCTGCCTTGAGTCGGGTTTTAAACCAGATTGAAAATAATGGTAGAATTTAAAACTCTTCTGTCGTTGAAACATTTTTTGCCATGACCAGACTGACTTCGCCCATCTTGATTGCCTCACTCGCCCTTGCCTACGGACACGCAGCCGCAGCCGATCTGCCGCGTGCCGAAGACTACGAACCGATTCCCGGCTTCAAGCAGGGCGGGCAATCCGAGCAGGCCGACAAAGTAGGCAAACTGACACCCAAGTTTCCCGTCAAAATCGAAACCAAAAACAGCGAAGTCAAATCCATGCTCGAAGAATACCTGCCGCTGATTACCCAGCAGCAGGACGAAGAGTTGGACAAAGAGCAGGTCGGCTTCCTCGCCGAAGAAGCACCCGACAACGTCAAAACCATGCTCAAAACCAAAGGCTATTTCAACGGCAGCGTCAATGTCCAAGACAACGGTGCGAGCTACACCGTCGCCGTCAATCCCGGTCCGCGCACCAAAATCGACAACGTCAGCGTTGCCATCCTCGGCGACATCCTTTCAGACGACAACCTTGCCGAGTATTACCAAAAAGCCATGCTCAATTGGCAGCAGCCTGTTGGCGAATACTTTGACCAAGACGGCTGGAGCGGCAGTAAAACCTCCGTCCTCAGTGCAGTAACCCGCAAAAAATACCCGCTTGCCAAACTCAGCAACACCCAAGCCACCGTCAATCCCAACAACAACACTGCCGATCTGAACGTGATCGTCGAAAGCAACCGTCCCATTTATTTCGGCGATTTTGAAATCACCGGCACCCGCCGCTATCCCGACAACGTCGTCGCCGGTCTGGCACGCTTCAAACCCGGCGCGCCTTACGATCTCGACCTCTTGCTCGACTTCCAACAAGCACTCGAACAAAACGGGCATTACTCCGGCGCATCCGTCCAAGCCGACTTCGACCGGCTCCAAGGCGACCGCGTGCCCGTCAAAGTCAACGTTACCGAAGTCAAACGCCACAAACTCGAAACCGGTATCCGCTACGATTCCGAATACGGTCTCGGCGGACGTATCGGCTACGACTACTACAACCTCTTCAACAAAGGCTACATCGGCTCCGTCGTTTGGGACATGGACAAATACGAAACCACCCTTGCCGCCGGTATCAGCCAGCCGCGCAACAGCGAAGGCAAGTACTGGACGACCAACACGTCCTACAACCGCTCGACCACCCAAAACCTTGAAAAACGCGCCCTGACCAGCGGCATCTGGCGCGTACGCGACCGCAACGGCATCGAATCGCGTCTCGGTATCGAATTTATTACCGAAGACCGCAAAGTCCCCGATACCAATTACGACCTCGGTCGCAGTCACGCCACCATGCTGACCGCCTCGTGGAAACGCCAAAACATCGAAACCGAACTGCGTCCCGAAAACGGCTACTACCTCGACGGCAAAATCGGCGTAACGCTGGGCAAGCTCCTTTCTTCCACCGCCATGGCGCGCGCCACCGCCCGCGCAGGCTATTTCTACACGCCTGAAAACAAAAAACTCGGTACCTTCATCGTGCGCGGACAGGCAGGCTACGTTTACACCCGCGAAGGCAAAGACGTGCCTTCCAGCCTCATGTTCCGCACCGGTGGCGCATCCTCTATCCGCGGTTACGAACTCGACAGCATCGGCTTGGAAGGACCGAACAATTCCGTCCTTCCGGACAAGGCATTGCTGGTCGGCAGTCTCGAATACCAATTCCCGATTACCAAAAGCGTATCCGGCGCCATCTTCCACGATGTCGGCGACGTTAGCAGCAATTTCAAAAACATGAGTATGCAACACGGTACCGGTGTCGGGGTGCGTTGGTTCAGCCCCGTCGCCCCGTTCTCCTTCGACGTTGCCTACGGACACCAAGACAAGAAACTCCGTTGGCACATCAGCTTGGGTACACGGTTTTAAGGTCGTCTGAAAATTAAAAAGCAGGGGTGCATGATCGCATCCCTGCTTTTTTATAGTGGATTAACTTTCAACCAGTACGGGCGTTGCCTCACCTTAGCTCAAAAGAGAACGATTCTCTAAGGTGCTGAAGCACCAAGTGAATCGGTTCCGTACTATTTGTACTGTCTGCGGCTTCGTCGCCTTGTCCTGATTTAGTTAATCCACTATAACGGCAGTATGGCGGG
>CAKMQH010000214.1 GCA_927911515.1 uncultured Neisseria sp. | reverse complement strand
CCGCCAGCCCTGCTTCGAGAAACGGAGCATTGAATGCCTGCGCCTGTGCGTGCATCAACGGGGAAATTTCCAAGCCTGTGTAATGCAGGTTTTCTACCTGCGACAAAATGTAGCCGAGCAGCCCGCCGTTGCCGCAACCCGTTTCTAGGATGCGGTCTCCGTTTTGCAGTTGCACCGCTTCAAACGAACCGAGAATCTGTGTCAGGTTGCGCAGGTTCATCATCTGCCCGAACGCTGTTCCTGCTTCGTCATGTGGGCAGCGCAGTTGGGCGGCGGTTTGTTCGGGGGACAGGTTCATAGGGTTCTCCGACTATCGGGGCGGTTGATTCAACGTCGTCTGAAAATCCGGAATGAGGGTTTTCAGACGACCTCTGTATCGGGTTGCCTATTCGCTGCCGAATTGTGCTAAAAATTCTTTTTCGGTCAGCTTGGGCGTATTGTTTGCCAGTTCGTAATACGGGGCTTTGGCGTCGATGTAAATCTGCTCTTCCAATTTGAAATCGGCGTTGTCGGCAAACAGTCCGGCGAAGACGAAATAGCTGTCGTTCGGCAGGAAATGGTAGAACAGGTGTGTACCGCAGTTTTTGCAGAACGCGCGTTCCGCCCATTCGGACGAATGGTAGCGGGCGATGTTCTCCCCGCCGTCGATTTTAGGCGGTTTGGCGGCAATCAGCGAAAAAGTCGCGCCGCTGCCCCAAATGCGGCACATGCCGCAATGGCAGGCGTGGACGTGTTTGTCGTGTTCCACTTCTAAAGATACGTCGCCGCACAGGCATTTTGCTTTCATGATTGAACTCCTCATATTCGGAAATCGGGTTTCAGGTCGTCTGAAAAAATGTTTTAGCGAAACTCGCTACGCTCGTTTTCAGACGACCCCGCTGTCAGACAGCAGCTACAAACAGCCCGATGGTGCAGACAAATCCACCCGTCCACATTGCCGAACGCAGGCTTGGCTTGTCTTTCAGATAGCTGAAAATATAAGCGATGCGGAAGGCAATAAACGATACTGCCAAGAGGTTGATGGTCGATTGCGCTGCGTTGCCTGTGGCGTGTGCCACCAAAACAGCGGCGGCAAACGGAGCAAACACTTCAAAACCGTTTTGTTGCGCGGCATTGGCGCGCGCCGACAAGCCTTGCGTGCGGGCGAGAAAATCGCGCGGATTTCGGTTGTCCGACGGCTGAAAACCGCCCTGCGCTTTGGCGATGAAGGAACAAAACAGCGGCAGCAGCGATGCGATCAGGATGCACCAATAGGCTAAAGTCATGCTTTACCCTTTCCTAAACATGTTCAACATCCGACGCGTTACGAAGAAGCCGCCGAAGATGTTGATGCTGGCAATCAGGATGGCGATGAACGCAAGCAGGGTCACGAAACCGTTGCCCTGGCTGATTTGCAGCAGTGCGCCGACGACGATGATGCCGGAGATGGCGTTGGTTACGGACATCAGCGGGGTATGCAGCGAATGGCTGACGTTCCAGACGACGTAGTAGCCGATGACGCAGGCGAGGACGAACACGATGAAGTGGTTCAAAAATGCTGCGGGTGCAACCGCGCCGACCCACAGCACCAATACGGCGGCGATGACGGCGGGTGCGAGTTTTTTCCACAGGGGAACGGGTTTCGGCGCAGGCTTGGTGGCAGGCGCGGCTTTTTCAGACGACGTTTGCTGCGGCTGGGCGGAAACTTGAATCGGCGGAGGCGGGAAGGTGATTTCGCCGTCGCGGGTAACAGTCATATTTCGGATAATCACGTCTTCAAAATCCAGCGTGATTTCGCCGTCTTTGTTCGGGCTTAACAGCTTGGTCAGGTTGACCAAATTGGTGGCGTAAAGCTGGGAAGACTGTCCGGCAAGGCGGTTTGCCATGTCGGTGTAGCCGATGATTTTCACGCCGTTGTCGGTCACGAACAATTCGCCCGGTTTGGTGAGTTCGCAGTTGCCGCCCGTTGCCGCCGCCAAATCGACGATGACGGAGCCGGATTTCATGCTTTCCACCATTTCTTTGGTAATCAGCTTGGGCGCGGGTTTGCCCGGAATGGCGGCGGTAGTGATGATGATGTCCACTTCTTTCGCCTGCTCGGTAAAGAGCTTCATCTCGGCGGCGATAAATTCGTCGCTCATCACTTTGGCGTAGCCGTCGCCGCTGCCACCCGATCTTGCGGGAAGTCGAGTTTCAGGAACTTACCGCCCATCGATTCGATTTGTTCCGCCACTTCCAAGCGGGTATCGAACGCGCGCACCACTGCGCCGAGCGAGTTTGCCGTACCGATCGCCGCCAAACCCGCCACACCTGCGCCAATCACCAAAACCTGCGCGGGCGGTACTTTGCCGGCGGCAGTGATTTGACCGGTGAAGAAACGGCCGAAGGCGTTGGCGGCTTCAATCACGGCACGGTAGCCGCTGATGTTTGCCATTGAAGACAAAGCGTCTAAAGCCTGCGCGCGCGAAATACGGGGCACCATGTCCATCGCCAGCGCGTTCACTTTCTTGGCGCGCAAGGCTTCGACCAAAGCCTCGTTTTGGCGCGGCCACAAGAAGCTGACAATGGTCTGCCCTTCTTTGAGCAGCGGCAGCTCGCCTTCGGACGGCGCGTTGACTTTGTAAAGCAAAGGGCATGCCCAAACCGTTGCTTTGTCGGCAACGGTCGCGCCTGCTGTTTGGTAAGCGGCATCGTCCAAACTCGCCGCCAAACCTGCGCCGCTTTCGACAACGGTTTCAAAGCCCAGTTTGCTCAACAGGGCAACGGTGGCAGGCGTACAGGCGACGCGGGTTTCGCCGGATAATGACTCGCGTGGGATACCGATTTTCATCTCTGAATCCTTTTTTGGGTTGTCTGTATATAAATGTTAATATATTTCGGATAATCCCCTTATAGCGAATTTTCAGTGGACTGGCAATAGTTAAGCCGACAATTCGGCATTTCATCCTTGTATTCCCTTACAAATACTGCCGTCTGCGTTTAAAATCATTTTCCGATTACAGGCTCTGACCGCCGTAACATTCTCCACTGTTTCACTATATAATCCGCATTTTTTGAGCCACCGCCATGCCGCACGCCCTCGTCCTTCAATTCCCTTCCGCTGAAGCCCTGCCTTCCGCCCTCCTCTCCCGCCTGCCAGAGCCTGATTACGCTGATGAAAAGCGTATGCGTTTTATCGTTGAAGAAGGGTTTTCTTTCAACGAAGCAGACGCGGCGTTACTGAGCAGCCGTCAAATCGACTACGCCGTGTTGCCCGATATGGCGTTCGGCGAACTCGGGCTGATTGTCAGCGATATGGATTCGACACTGATCACCATTGAATGCGTCGATGAAATTGCGGCGGGCGTCGGCTTGAAAGACCGCGTGGCGGAAATTACCGAACGCTCGATGCGCGGCGAATTGGATTTCGAGCAGTCTTTGCGCAGCCGCGTCGCCCTGTTGGCGGGATTGGACGAAAAGGTTTTGGCGGAGGTTTATGAAAACGTTTTGCGGCTCTCGCCCGGTGCGGAATTTTTGTTGGACGAATGCAAGGCGCACGGCGTGAAATTCATGCTGGTGTCGGGCGGGTTCACGTTTTTCACCGAAAAGCTGCAACAACGCCTCGGCTTCGAATACCAACACGCCAATGTTTTGGAAATTGAAAACGGCAAGCTGACAGGTCGTCTGAAAGGCAGAATCATCGACGCGCAGGCAAAAGCGGATTTATTGCGAGAATACCGCGACCGCCTCGGATTGCAGCCGCATCAGGTTTTGGCGATGGGCGACGGTGCGAACGATATTCCGATGCTCAAAGAGGCAGGCATAGGTGTGGCTTACCGCGCCAAACCGAAAGCGCAGGCGGTCGCCGATGCCTGCATCAACTTCGGCGGATTGGAACGCGTCAGGGGTTGGTTCAAATAAACCGCCGGTATCGTTTGTCAGGAGTTTCCCAGTAAAGCAAAGGTCGTCTGAAAAATTTTCAGAGACCTTTTTGCTGTCCGGAATATCGTAATGACTGCAAACCGGAATACCAAAGAAACGCGGTAACAACACGCCAAAACGAAGCATCCATCCCGCTCCTAAACACAATCTTCTTTATCCCCCTAACAACCTTATCCTTTCTTCCTGACAGACTGGAAACAGGCAATTAATCAAGACAGTTATTACCGTTCTTAAAATAATTTGGCTATGCACTGAAAATATTGACTTAAATTAAACAAAATCGTTTTCTTGTTCACAAACTACCTGACATTCTTTATACTACTAAAGTATTAATTAACTACACCCAATGAACTAAACCAATAAAAGGAGACCTAAGAATGAAACACCAGCTACTCCTTCTGCCGCTTGCCTTAGCCGTATCCCAAGCTTGGGCAGATACAGACCCCGTTCCCGAAGAGACTGTTACCCTTTCCCCTGTCACCGTCACCGGCACACAACAACAAAAAGCCAATAGCGTTACTTTCAACCCCAAAGCTGCTTTGCAACCCCTCCCTGCCGGAGACGGGGCAGACCTTTTACAGTCTGTCCCCAACATGAGCATCATCCGCAAAGGCGGTAGCTCGGGCGATCCGTTGTTCCGCGGTTTGGGCGGTTCGCGCCTGTCGATTAACGCCGACGACCAGTTTATTTACGGCGGTTGCGCTATGCGTATGGATCCGCCGACTGCATACATCCACCCGAACTCTTTCGACAAAGTCGTCGTTACCAAAGGCCCTCAAACCGTAACCCAAGGCATGGGTTTGGTCAGCGGCTCGGTGCAATTCATCCGCAAAGACCCTGATTTCAGCGAAAAACCCTACAACATCAACGCCTCCCTGACCGCAGGCAGCAACGACCGCCGCGACGGTTCGCTTGAAGCCGAGTTCGGCGGCAAATACGGCTACGTCCGCAGCAATATTTCCCATAACGAAGCCGACGACTACAAAGACGGCTCAGGCAAAAGCGTCCACTCCCATTTCAAACGCGACAGCCAAATGCTGCAACTGGGCATCACTCCGACCGAAAACACCACCATCGCAGGCACATACGAACGCAGCAGAGCCAAGGTCGCCTACGCAGACCGCATGATGGACGGCAGCAAATTCGACCGCGACGCATGGAATGTCCGCTTTACCCAACGCAACCTCACCCCTTGGTTCAGCGAACTCGAATTGCGCTACGGTGAAAGCGAAATCGACCACGTTATGGACACATACAGCCTGCGCACCATCCGTAATCCCGCAGGCAAACAGATTAAAAACGCCAACAACCCCAAACGCAACACCGACACAGGTCGTCTGAAAACCACTTTCGATTGGGATAATCTCAACCTGCAAACCGGCGTAGATTATATGGACGATGTACACGTCGCCCGTATGGAACGCGGCGGCGACGGTTACAGCCACAAGCCTTTTATGCCCAACCAAAGTTTCAAACAATGGGGCGTTTTCACCGAAGCCGCTTGGCAGCAAACCGACAAACAACGTTGGGTAGCAGGCTTGCGCCACGACCGTGTCAAAGCGGATTATGATTCCGCAGACGTAACCGATCCCGCTTTGAAACATCAGAAATTCAACTTGAATTCCGGTTTCTTACGTTGGGAACGTGATACTGATAACGGCTTGAAATACTACGCCGGATTCGGTATCGCAGAACGCTCGCCCGACTACTGGGAACGTCTGCGCGCCAAAAAGAAAATCATCCATCCCGAACAAAACCGCCAAATCGATGCGGGCATCATCTGGAAACGTCCTAACCTCCATGCCTCCGTGTCCGTATTCGGCAGCGATGTCAAAAATTTCATCATACTCGAACGCCAAGGCACGGATTTAGATGTACGCAACGTTAAAGCCTCGCGTTTCGGCGGCGAAGCCGAAGTCAAATGGACGTTTGCGCCCAACTGGGAAATCGGCAGCAGCCTCGCCTACACCCACGGCAAAAACCGCACCGACGGCAAACCTTTGGCGCAAACCCCGCCGCTCGAGTGGAACAACACCCTCGCCTTTGACAACGGCAAATACAGCGCAGGCGCGTTATGGCGCGTCGTGGCGAAACAAAACCGTTACAGCAAAGGTCAAGGCAATATCGTCGGTCAGGACATCGGCGCCTCTTCCGGCTTCGGCGTACTCTCGCTCAACGCCGGCTGGAATTCAGCAAATACGCCACCTTGCAGGTCGGTATAGACAACGTGTTCAACAAAACCTATGCCGAATTCGTCAGCAAAGGAGGCGATCCTTCAGCAGGTACACAAACCTTGCGCGTCAACGAACCCGGCCGTACCGCTTGGTTGAGACTGCAAGCGAAATTCTAATGTTGAGTTGAAAAAGTGAAAGGTCGTCTGAAAACCCGATTGTGAGTTTTCAGACGACCTTTTTGATGATGGTTTTAAAGTGAAGCCGTTTACGAAATACGATGTTTTGATGATTCAAATCATACGGAGCAGTTGAAATATCGTACCAAGATGAAAGCTTGAACCCAAGCCCCTGTATTTTTACCCGCCACCACCCGGCAAATTTATAAAGGAACGAATCGGAAACCCTGTTCGTCAACCTCCAGTATGGAAGCGTAATCATTTTTCCAATCGCCCAATACAATGCGGGTGAAGCCGTCTTCCTGATGGATATGTTCACGATGGGTGTGACCGTGAATCAAGAGCGGGGTATGATACTGATGCACAATATCTGCGGTGAATTGCGGCTGAACGTCCATGATTTCCGCCGATTTATATTGTTTGCCCTGTTTGCTGGTTCGGCGTATTTTACGGGCGATTTTCAGGCGCAGGGCGAGCGGCAGGCTGAGGAACAGACGTTGCAGCCATTTTTGGTGAACAATCTTTCTGAACTTCTGATAACGCGCATCATCGATACACAAAGTATCTCCGTGGCAAATCAAGGCGGAACTGCCGTATAAATCGACCACCGCATATTCGGGCAGCAACTTCATACCGGATTGCGCTGCAAATTGCTTTCCGATCAAAAAATCCCGATTGCCGTGTACGAAGAAACATTCAACCCCGCGCTGCACGACGGATTGAATCGCTTGCGCGACAGTGTGGGTCAATTCGGATTGCTCGTCGTCGCCTATCCAAAAATCAAACAAATCCCCCAAAATATAAACCGAACGAGCCTTCGGTGCTTTTTCTCGCATAAAGCGCAAAAACAATTCGGTCAATTCGGGATGGGATTCGCTCAGGTGCAAATCGGAAATAAAGTAAATCGGCATGGCGGGCAACAGGTGTGAAATCCTTGCCATTATAGGTTTTCAGACGACCTTTGTATATCGGTAGCCCAAGTATGCGGCATGGTTCCACCCATTGCCGAGACTGCGCTCAATTGCTCTTTTTATCCGACATTCAGGCAGGCATGATTTGAAACCTGCCCCATTCAGCCGCATTGGACGATTTTTTGATAACTGTCTTCCTGATGCACATCGCTGACAGGAACAACGTAAAACAATTCGTTGCTGCGGACAAAACGGTTGACCAAATCCCTATCGATATCAAATACATGATGGCGCAAGCCGTTCAAGCCGCGGAATATCATGGTTTTCCAGTCCGCATACCCGTTGGCGTTGGGGCGGATATCGTTCATCGCGTCCAGCGCAAGCAGCTTGCGGTTCTGCTCTTCTTTGTTCAAAGGCAGGGAATACACGGAATGGAAATGGAACGGCTGACCGAACATCGGCGGCAGGCTCAACATCGAGCCGGACTTGCCGATCGGAAAATCGTCGCTCAAGAAATGCAGTGTGTGCAAAAACAGCGAACCTTTCCGATAATCCAGTTGTTTCAAAGCTTCAACCGCAGCGATTGTCGTATATTGATGGTCTTTGTGTGCATCGATATTGGGCGACGGGCTGACGATGATGTCGGGCTGGAAGGTTTCGATAATATACGCCAGATTATTGACCAGCCCGCGCCAATTCGAGCCGCCGTTCAAGCCTTTGGACAAAGGCGAAGTATTGGCACGGCGGAACAGATTGACATCCGCCGTATCCAGCTTGGTCGACTTCACATCCGCATCGGGATTCTGCTTCATGACTTGCAATGTGCTGTCAAAATAGCCGAGCTGCAAAATGTTTTCAGACGACACACCCGCCAAAAGCGGCACGGTCAGGCTGTTCCATACGCGCATCCTGCCCTTTTGCAGATACTGCGCCTGCATTTGCTCGGGATTGCGCGCATACAGATTGTTGTAATGGAAGCTGCCGCCCTCCCCTGCGGTAATCGTAACCACCAACGTATCGGCAGCATGTTTTTCATATAATCCGTAAGCCGCCAATTCCGCATCATCCGCATGGGGCGCCAAGACCAGAATTTTTTTACCGCTCAAACACTCGCGCGGATAAACCGACAATTCAACTTCCTGATCAGGCAGGGACACGCGGTTGCCGCTTAATGTAATTTTTCTGCTGCCGTCGTCGAAGGTGTCGGTCAAATTGAGGTAGCGCGCGCCGTTGCCGCCATGTTCGACATACGCCCGCCATTCCCCGCGATTGGTTTTGACGCCGATCCAAGGCATCACCAATCTGCCCAGCCAACCTGATTTCACGTTGATTCTGGCGATGACCGTATCATTCGCGCCGATGGTGTCGGGCAAGATCAACTTGCCGTCACGCAAACTGACTGTCGCCGACTTGGGCAATTGACCGTATTCGTAATCGCGGCTGACATCGTAAGCAAACCGTTTTCTGCGAATTGATGCCACGATAAAGGCAGCAATTACAAGCAGGCAAAGTATCATGCAAAACAATACTAACAATAACATTTTATTCCCCTGTGATTATTTCCCTTATCTTATTATTTAAAAATGCGTACGTCCTAACTTTCTAACAAACGGTCATTTTCAAAACCAAACGTCATCTTAAATAGTAATTTACAATTTGAAATCATACAGTTTTCAATTGCACACCCCTTCTGTTCGTAAGCAGACGCCCCTATCCAAGTTTCCAATCCCGCACCGCCCCTCCCGATAAGATAAGAGGATGACACAACAAGCTGTCGCGACCATGCAAAGGTCGTCTGAAACCATCTATGTCTTTACGTCCATCCTGTTTCTCGCCATATTTGAAACAAAAAAGCACGCGCCAACCTTTCAGACGACCTTCTCTATTCTTGGATTTTAATAGAGTGCAAAAAAACAAACCGACCGCTTTATCTCGCGGTCGGTTTGTTTTTTCATTATAAAACGTCGTCTGAAACTGTTTTCAGACGACGTTTTGTCTTACCACATCAATATTGAAGGCTCCGGCGTCACCTGATAACCATCCTTGCGCAATTTCTCAATCAAGCCTTGTTCAGACATCAGGTGCATGATACCCACAGCAAACACCGTTTTCTTTTTAGCAGATATCTCTTTGATTTTCGGCAGCCAAATTTGATTGCGCTTAATCAGCAAATCGCTACGCTCCCAAGACAAAACGGGAATAGCATCAGGATATTTTTGAGCAAATTCCTGCTCAAATTCAGCTTCTGCCAAAGGTAATTCTGCAAAATTTCCCTTCTCGTAAAGGTCAAAGAGGTGTTTGATTTCCTGATCATTATACTCGTTCACTGTCATCAACATTTTGATCATCAACTTTTCCGGCTGGCTGGCAAACATTTGAGAGATATCCGTCACATCCTCTAAAGCGAGGCGTTTTTTGCCGGACTCTTGTGCCGCTTTCGACAACAAAATATCCACACCGGTATGGTTGCTGTATCCAGGCGGATAAATACTTAAAGCAAACAGCAACACCGCCCAAGGATGCATGTGATCGATGTACGGTGCCATCTGAGCCAACTCCGGACTTTTCATAAAGTCCTGTTGCAACAGTTCAAAATTCTTATCGCCCAACTTGGATTTCAAAGAATCTTGACTATAAATTTTTTGCATAAACTCTTGATATTTCGCTATCTCTTCATCATTGAGCTGGGGCAGCATATCGGCCTCGGTAACCAACTGTTCGGCAGATGCCAGCAGATTCTTTGCATCTTGAGACAAGGTGGCATTGGGCTTACCGATATGGATGGTACCGACCAAATAAGAATCCGGCTGCCCAGCTTTACTGATTTTCCAAACATTACTGGTTAATTTAGGGGTATCCCAATTCAATTCAGGACGGATAACAACAGAAGCCGCTTTTTCTTGCTTTGCTGCCGGTTTCTCCGAAACCTCCTGTTTACATGCAGACAATGGCACAATCGCCAAACATACAGCCAACAGAGACAATAATTTATTCATCTTTTCCTCTTCATCATCATGAAATGTGGCAACAGTATAGTGTATAGGGGGTTAACTTTAAAATAGACCGATATGTTAAAAAAAATACCTGATTTCATTACCTATAGTGATTAAAATTTAAATCAGGACAAGGCGACGAAGCCGCAGACAGTACAGATAGTACGGCAAGGCGAGGCAACGCCGTACTGGTTTAAAGTTAATCCACTATAATTTGAAAACTATTTTGCCCCTTACCTATCGAACTGCCCTAATAAACAAAATGGCTTCTTTGCACATCCTGAGCGATACCAGCTATTGAGCCGACAATAAGGAAAAGGTCGTCTGAAACCGCCCGACTGATGATACAATTTCGCCTGAATATCCACTTCGGAACACGGTCATGAGTCTCTACGCCATCGCCCACATCATCCACCTCTATTGCGCCATCGCCTTTGTCGGCGGCGTATTTTTCGAAATGCTGGTTTTGTCCGTCATGCACACCGGCCGCGTCTCGCGCGAATCGCGCCGCGAAGTCGAACGCGCCATGTCCTACCGCGCCGTCCGCGTTATGCCGCCCGTCGTCATTACGCTTTTCATCAGCGGCATCGTCATGGTATTCAACCGATACCTGCCCTTTTTGAGCCAACCCTTCGCCACCTCATTCGGTACGCTCCTCACCCTCAAAATCCTGTTGGCAGTCAGCGTCCTCGTCCATTTCGCCATCGCCGTCGTCAAAATGGCACGGCGCACCCTGACCGTCGGCTGGTCCAAATACATCCACGCCGTCGTGTTTTCTCATATGCTGTTCATCGTATTTTTTGCCAAAGCCATGTTCTATCTGTCTTGGTAAGCTGTTTTCAGACGACCTCTTACCATCATAGTTCGTCTGAAAAACAAAGAACGAACACAAAATAACACGCTGACAAATAGCGGCATTTGAAAGTAAAAAATCCGCATAACCCGCAAAACCAATATGCCCGAGTCAGCCGCGCTATCCCCTCTTTCTCATCAGCTGGGGCAGATTATTCAAAATTAAAAAGGTAACGAGGTTCATATAAAACCGATTTATTTCTTGCTTCCCAAGCCTGAGGAAATTTGTCTCTTTGAGCAAGAGTGAGCAAAAAATGTTGTATCGCTAAAATCCATTCATAAGAAAAGGTCGTCTGAAAAAATTCAGAGACCTTTTCTATGGATAAGCAGCAAACCGACTCCGCTATTTTGTTGAGCTTACCTGCCTTTTATTAAAAGGCGTCATCATCATGCACGATGACCTTATTGACATAAACCGGCTGCACTGACGTTTCTTCATTCACAACAGGAGGCTCTGTCTGTGACGCAGATGTTTCGGTAGTCATTGGCGTTGCCGGCAGCGTGTTGTGTGCAGAATGAGTTTCTTCGCGTTGGATATCTACTTGCGGCGCCAAAGGCTCATGCTCTACCGATGGAGACTCTTGCTTACCGGTTTCAGGCTTCAATTCGGATACGGTAGCGGCTTCTACCGGCTGACTTTCTGCCGGCAAAACCACAGGAGCCACAGGCTCAGATACGGACGGATGCTCCTCTACATCAACTGTTTTTGTCGAAGCTTCTTCCGCTACCGGAGCTTGCGTAGTTGGCGTAGTTTCTGTTGTTACCCGTGTTTCTACTGTTGCAGGCGCCTCCGTTTGGGCTGGTGTTTCTTCGGTTGCAGAAATTTCTGTCTTGGTTGGCAGCGTTTCTACCTTTTCAAGTGATTCAAATCGGATTGGTGCTTCTACCGTTTCAGATGCTTCTGCTTTGGCTGGCGCTTCTACCGTTTCGGACGTTTCTGCTTTAGCCGACGTATCAATTTCCTTGTTTTCTACGGTTTTTTTCTCGGTTGGCGCAGTTGTATTTGATACTTCCGGTGTCGCCGAGCCAGCAGTTGTGCGATCAGATTTCTCGGTATCTGTCTGTTTGGCATCCTCCGTTTTCACACTTTCTTTAACAAGGTCGTCTGAATTTGACTTGCCTTCAGACTTTTTACCGTCTTCCGATTGGTTAGTCTGTGTAACTTCAGGATAAGGAATCGGCTCTTCTGACTTGCCTGCCGTTTCTTCCGGTTTATCCTGTTCTGCCTTAGCTTGTTGGGACTCCGTAGCTTTTAATTTCGCATTGTCTTGCTTAGACTCAGGCTTCCCTCCTGTCGAACCTGATTTCTGCTGAGTAAGCGGATACTCTCGAATAACGACTTCGGCAGGCGGAGTTTCGGTATGCGGCACATGGCAGCTCTCGCCCATTTTGATGAAATCAATGCCTGAAATCAAAAAATTGGTGTTTTCCAGATTGCCTCTTAATCCGACATAGATTGGTGTATTTTCAGGCGTATTTTTTCTGACGCTGATGATTTCCGCTGCGGCTTCATAGCCGTTTCCGCTACCGGGAAGCAAAGTGTAATTGTTTTTCAAATCACAACTTCGAATCCGGACATAATTGTTTTGAGTGACCAACATGCCTTCCAGCTCTTTGGCAAAGGCGGTTTGAGCGGTTGCTGAAAGCAACACGCCGCAAGTAAGGAAAATGTGTTTAACCATATTTTATTTCTTAATTTTCAAAGTAATCTATTCACACCAAAGAAAGCTTATGTCCGGCTGCGTTTAACGGAAACCGTCCCCTCAGGCATAAAATAAGTGTCTATCACTACCGCACCCACGTTTTCTATTTCGCATTCCAGCTGATAACACAAGACCATGATATTGTCTTTGGATTCAGTGAGGTGGATATCCAAGTTCCTTAATCTCGGCTCGTATTTCAACAAGGTTTTCCTCATAAAATACCGCAAGTCATGCGCGCTGGACGGCAGGTTTTTTATAAACCATGCTGAGATCGGGAATCCCATAATCCGGCAGATGTTTCAAGGAACCGCTCCTGCTGTTAAGAATGCGTTGGATATTGTCCAAAACACTGCGAACCAACTGGAAGCTGCCCGGCAGGTCATCTATCGGCAAACCGTCGGAATAAAATCCGGTCAGTTTCTCATAGAGTGCGGCATCCATTATTTGACTTTCTTGACCGTCTCTTGAAGCAGGACTTTGTTATCCACCAATTCGATAACGACCGGTTTTTTATTGGTCAGCTGCTTTTTGGTAATCAACATTTTCCAAGTCTGCTCTTCCCCTACTTTGTTATAGAAAGCGACGACGCCGACATATTTGGTGTCTTTATTCAGCGTTTCATCAAAGCTGATGGTTTCCCCGGCCGGATGGTATATTGCTTGTAACCTTCTGCCAGATCGTTGCTCAAGATGGTTTTGTCTTGATTGAGCAAATCGCGATATGAGGCAACTTCATAATTTTGCTTGTCTTTTAACTGATACACTCGGACGACTGTCGACAGCGACTGCCCGCGCTCGTTTTGATTCAAACCGTTTCGTGCGATCAGGTCGATTTTCAAAATCTTGAGTTTGGTATAAAAAACACTTTTTCGTTGCTTCAACCGTTCCATCTTTCATGCCTTGCCAAATCCCGCATCCTGAAAGCATGGCGCATAAAAGGGCTAATGAGCAGACTGACGTAATTCTGGTTTTTTTATTCATGATTTTCCGTTTTCTTGAAGTTAGTTTGAGTAAGTATAGTTCGCTATTTTTATTTGTTTGTCTTGGTGCATCGCACCTAAACCGGTATTAATCCCCAATATTTGTTTTTTTTCCAAACGGCTTTTGGGTATCCATTGTTTTTTAATATTCAGGTAAACACTCGCATCAAAACGACGACCCAAATAGAGTTTTAATAATTCGAGCAATTTTTGGTGCAATTGCTGCTTTGGCAACAGAAGCTGAGCGTTGTCAAATGTATCGGGCGTAATTTCAATACGCACCAAATGACTGTAATCTTTTATCCGTCCGCCCAAAGATGCGCTTCCCCCGTCTAACCGCAAACCGGCTTTCCCCAGTTTGCGGTCCTTCTCCAAAATGACCCACTGCGGCTGGAACTCTTTTACTTTTACGTCGGCAAAGGGAAGAAGGTATCTGACGATGCTGACAATCCCTTCTTTGGTTCGGGTTCGTTGGTAAAAAATACTGAACAACCCCAAAATCCTGCTATCCAGCAGAGGATGCATGAATTTTCCGTTGACCATGCCTTGCCCGATTAGGTGCAAGAGAGAACGCGATAGGCCATCCTGCCCCTCCCGTTGAAACAGAAACGGATAACGGTATTTTTCCATGCTTGGAAAAACAGGGTTGTGATTCGGTGGTTAAAGATATCTAAAAATGCCGCTAGGCTTTCACTGCCGTCTTTATGCGTCGCAATATCGTTCAGGAAGTAATCCGGCAAAACTGCATCGACGCCGTATAAACCTAAAAATGTCGTCCTGACGGTCGGCAAATCGGCTTCTGCGTCATATTCAACCGATGCGATTTCCCCCGAAGGGAAAGATAAAGATTTTACCCTTCTAAATCTTACGGTTGACTCGACAGCCTTTTCTTCATTTCCTTCGGCAAGGGTTTCCAGAACCCGGCAAAATTGGAAGAAATTCATCGTTGCCGCATTGCGTACAATAAACTCCCCCAATTTCTCTTGGAAGATTTCAGACGACCCGCTTTCACGCTGCGCTTTATTTCTAGGAATCTCCCATAAAGGAAGCGTCTGCCTGCCGTTATTTTCTTTAGCGCTTTTGTGCGCCATTTCTAAAACCGTGTGATAGTTGTTTTGCTGTCTTTCCATGTATATGTTTTCCCGGATGGCAGAGAAACAATGCTGAACTGGGTAAACAGGTTCAAATCAGCATACATTGCAAAAAATTCGTTCAATAATTCTCCGAACAAATAAATTTCCGCCTCACCGCTAAATGCGGTCGAATCAAATGTTACGGTAATATGAATTCCGCGGTGGACTGCGCCACGCTCGATTCTCTGTACTGTTTCATGTTTGACATCAACAATACCATTCAGTCTGCGCTTGTTCAGCTCGTCTTCAGTCCAGTCGTAAATGGACAATGCCCCTTTCAAACTGTCGACATTCAATAGTGATAAATAGTTGGGTGACAAATGGGACAATATGCGCCATTGGAATCTATCCTCTGTCGGCGGATAGCAAGACAATGTCGGTGTGGTAAGGTTTCTGACCATTTTGACATTTGGTTCGGCGATATCGTCGTCTTGAATCTGGGTCTCCCTCAGACTTTTACGCGGCAAAGCGCCATTTGTCCCGACCACCTTCAATGAAAGCGTCTCAGTAGGCAATATATCTTTTCTATCCCACAACAATCCGCCAAGCATGATAAATGTTTCATGTCTTCCTGACACGCCTTGCTTGACTTTGGTATGGAAATACCTTTCCGGCGCATCATATTTCATCAATCCGCCACGATGCTGGAATGAGGAAAAAGGAATATAGGGATAACGCTTACCTGTTTCATGATTAACCGCCTCTACCTCTTCGACGGAATAAACCTCAACAGCCATACCTTCATGTAACAGCGGCTTCACCTGATATTCGAACGCCTTATGATCCACTCGGATAGGCTCTGCTTCCATATCAAACAGATTGATGGCAGGCACGCAGTTCAATTTCAAGCAGTCAGGAGGGAATCGAAGCTCTGAAGGGTATTGCTTGGAAAGAACCACATTCACGCTAAACTCATTAATCCGTTCCGACCACGCTCCGGCATCGATGCCCACTAAATCAATAAAGAAAAACTTCTGTTTGAAACAAAAATATTCCAGCAATAGTTGGTAGCCACTAAAGCTGTTATTGACTTTCTCCCACAATCTTTCATCTTCAGCAAATCCGACTGCCTTAAACTGTATATTGCCGGCAGATGGCAATTCGGCATGATGAAGGCTGATTCGCGCTGTCTGATTCAACAAAGCATGACGCAATGCGAAGGCAATCGGTTCATCGGCGGAAATATAAATTCTGATTTTGGAAAAATCTAAATTTTCTTTCTGTATTTGTCGGTGGATACCAAAAGTTAATTTGATGACGCTTTGACCATTCGCATCATAATCCAACAATGTATGCAATATGCTCAAAGGCTGGAGCGCAACATCAGCAGTGGTTCGATACAAACATCTGGTCAATCTATCGTTGATATTGATAGGTTCGGACTGAACGGACAATCCTTTTTTGACGACCTGTCCTCCTTGCAACTTTTTATTGTCCGGAATTAATTCCAAAACAGTCAGAGAAGGAATCATCCTCAGATAATGCGGCCACAGCATATGGACCAACCCCTCCGTCAATTCCGGAAAGTCATCATCTAATTTTTGTCTGATTCTCCCTGTCAAAAAAGCAAAGCCTTCAAACAGTCTTTCTACATAAGGATCGCGCGTACCTACCCTGTCTAAATTCAGCATTGCGGCACGATCAGGGTGGGCTTTTGAAAACTCTAATCCCGCCTCTTTGAGATACCGCATCTCTTCTTCATAATAGCGTAATGTGGGATCTGACATAATATATGCTTAATAAATTAATTCTAATGCACGGACAACATCTGCCTGCATCAACTCTGTCCGTAAAAATTCGAGCTGTCTGACTGCCTCAATATCTTTATTATCAAGGTTTTCACTTAATAGTTGATACCAAAGGGCATACACTTCAAACGTAAAATGTTTGTCCCACTCTTTAACTGTCAACACTTGCATCTGCTTCGAAGCTTGTTCCAACAATTTCACAGCCCAGTCCGCCTTTTGGGCGCTTACAGCCAAACCGGGCCATCATCAACCATTTCTTAACCTGCCCCGAACCTGTCTGCCACTCCGGTAATGTTTCCAACCAAGCAAATGCGGCTGTCTAAACCGTGTTCTTGTATTTTCAACAGCGCCTGTTGCCAG
>CAKMQH010000213.1 GCA_927911515.1 uncultured Neisseria sp. | reverse complement strand
GTTGATGTCGATTTGGAAGCGGCGGCGTTCGGGGGTAATGGATCACTTCGGGCATGGTGCGCTTTCCTTTATTTGAGGCCGTCTGAAAAGCAAGACTGTCGTCGGCCGTTGCTGTAAAACATTTTGGTCGTTTTCAGACGGCCTCTGCCAACGTCGGTGCGGCTTCCGGCGTCAAGCCTTAACCGCTTTGGCGAGTGCCGAAGCTGTCAGCATCTGCGTGCCGAACCAGCCCCAATAAATGCGGTGGTGCTTGATTTTGCCGTCTTTCAGCCGCATCACTTCCAAAATATCCACCTGATTGCCGTCGGGCGTTTGGCGCGGGTATTCCCACACCAGCGTATCGCCCGCAACGAAATAGCGGCCATCCCGATACCAGCGCACCAAATCGTTGGGACGGCGGCGCGTGCCTTCCTGTAAGAAACGCAGGATTTCGGCCTTGCCGCACAGGATGCCGCTGTCGGTATCCATAATCGCGGGCACCAGCGGGCTTTCAAATACGGCGTCGTCGGCATACAGCGCAATCAGCGCGTCGGTGTCGCGGTTTTTGGCATATTCGTGCCAGTCGCGGTAAATGCGTTCAAAATCGTCCATATACATTCTCCTTACAGGTTGCCGCCCGCAATCCGATTCATCCGCCGGAAGGTTGGCCGTAATAATCCGCCAGTTTTTTCAGACGGCCTTTGAGCAGCGGATGCAGCAGTTTTTTCACCAATACGCTCACCGGTACCAACACCAGAATCATCGCCAGCAGAAACAGGATATAAAAACACAGCAGGGCGCGGCGCAGCAGGGGAGACACACGTCCGGCGGCCATCAGCAGCCTGCCCCACAGGAAAAAGCTGCGTCCGGCGGCTTTTTCGCTGAAAATCAGTTTTTCGTTCACCTTGGCCGCGCCCATGTTTTGAAACAGGGTTTCGTCCAAGGTTTTGTTTTGCAACAGGGTATCCCGCATTTTCGCGCCGAAGCGCGCCGCATCGGCCAGCTCTCCGTCTGCGATGCCGGCAGATGGCAGGGCGCGGAAGTATTGTTTGTCGCCCGACAGCAGCCATGCGGGAGTAGTGATGAAGCTGGCGGCGCTGTTGCATGCGTCAATTTTGACGATGTTGCCGATGAGTTTCGCGCCGTTGTGTGCCAAAAGCGACTTCATTTTTTCCTGCGCGCCCAACCACATATTGCGGCAGCCGATAAGCGTTACCACGGGTTTGCCGTTGAGCAGGCGGCGGGTTTCTTCACGTTGCAGGAAGGCGGTAATCGGCTGCGCGGGCGAGAGGAACCAGACGGTATAGGCGATAACCACGGCGTCGTAATCGTAGGCGGGAATGGCGGGCGGCAGAATCGGCGCGGGTTTTAGGTGGACGGTTTCGGGAAAGGTGTTGAAAAACCGCCAAAACGACCACGGAAACGGATACGGTTCTTGCGGCTCAAGGTTAACGCAATCCACATGGACGCCGCCCTGCTGCAAAGGCTCGGCGAAATTCCGCGCCAATTTTGCCAATTGTCCGGTCTGCGAGTAATACACCAGCAGCACTTTTTTCACGTCGCTTCCCATTATCTATTAACAAAAATTATTTGATGACTGGTCATTATAGCTTTTTTGTAAAATTATTTAAAGAACAATAGGGTGGGATAAAGGGAGGTCGTCTGAAAAGGGCGGTTGGCGTGAAATTAGAAGCAAATGGCATACCCTGAAATCACTGGGTTTAGGGCAAAAATATGTGCCTAATAAAATGTGAACCTGCGGCTTACCACCCTCGCTTAGCCTCTCATGCGGAGAGGAAAAATCGGGCAGCAAGCCGTCAGGCAGGTTCTTCAAAAGCCGACAGGATGACTTTGTGGTTCTGTCGGATGATGCCGCTTACAGGGCTTTTTTTGGCAAAGTCGTCCAGCGGTTTGCCGGTTTGCACTTCTCTGAACTGCATCACGGTTTTGTCGCCTTGTTTTTCGTCCAACTCGATTTTGCGCACCACGCTGTCGCCGTTGATAACGATGTGATTGAAAATTTGGCGGGTAACGGCGGTTTTCGGCGTTAAATTCAGCGTCCATTGCTTTTCAGTGCCGGAGAGGGCGAGGTTGAATTGTTTTCCAAGCCTTGCGTGTTGCCGCCGAGCAGGTCGAGGAAGAGCTTGATTTGCTGACTTTGTCCGACCTTGCCTTGGTTGGGGTTCGTCCATGCGCCGCCGTTCCACTGCATGATGCCGTCCGCACGCACGCGCAGGGTGGTTTCAAACGGTTTTTGCATTTGCCACAACAAGCCTTTTTTCGGAATCAGGACAAATTTTCCGCCCGTAACCATCGGTTTGCTCAGGGATTTCAATTGACGCTGCTGGGTAAACGCGCCCTGTACGTTGGACGGTTTTTGCAGGGTTTGGGCGAGTTCGGCAGTGGAGAACGCCCACAAGGCGGGGCTGGCAAGGGTCAGAACGAGAGCGGTAAGTGTCTTTTTCATGTTGTTCCTTTTCAGGTTTTTTTTCAGACGACCTTAAGGGTCGGGGTCGTCTGAAAACGTAAAGTGTCAGGCAGGAGTAAAGGTCGGATGGGTTTGCACGGCATCCAACCAGCTTTGCGGAGTCTGAAACTGCATCAGACCGTCTGCCAGTGAAACGGCGGCTTGTGTGGTCGAAGCGCGGTTGAGCTTTTCGTTGGTTTGCGCATCATAAATCGTATAGTCGATGCGCAGGCAGCTTTCGATTTCGACGATGTCCATATCGACGCGGATTTTTTGACCGAAGCGGGCGGGGCGGATGTATTTGAGGTTCATCTGCACAATCGGCCAGCTGTATCCCTGCCGTGCCATTTCATTGTAGTCGTAGCCGATGGCGGACAAAAAGGCGCAGCGGGCGGTTTCGAGATATTTCACATAGTTGCCGTGCCAGACGATGTGCATCGAGTCCACATCGAAAAACGGGACTTCGATTTCAAAGCTGTGGCGGCAGTAGATGTGTTTTTTCATGAGTTTCCTTGTGTGACGGGCGCAAGCGACATAGATTATATAGTGGATTTGTCGTCGAACGGTAAGGCGTCGTGTTGCGCGGATGTAATGTGGCACGCTGTCTAAAGCGCGTTTTATTTTACTACACTATGACGGTATTGTTAGGCAGTTTGGCATTTGCTTTAAGGCGGGAACGTATTGGGTATGATTTATAGTGGATTAAATTTAAACCAGTACGGCATTGCCTCGCCTTGCCGTACTATTTGTACTGTCTGCGGCTTCGTCGCCTTGTCCTGATTTAAATTTAATCCACTATATTTGCAAAAAGGTCGTCTGAAACTTTTTCAGACGACCTTTGATGTTTATAAACAGATTTATTGGGTACTGACAATCCGGTTGATCTGCCATTCAAGAAACGGCGTATATGCCGAGGCGCGGCGGATAATGGCTTGGTCTTCGCCGTCCGGCGTGCTTGGGTGGCTTTCGGCGGTTTGGATGTTTTGGTTGTCCCATTTGTGGAATGCTTTGCTGTGTTGGTGATAGAAACCGCGTTCGGTGATGATGACTTCGGGGTTGTAGCCGTAGCTGCACCATGCGGAATCGGGTTGCGGGGCGGTGAGGTTGCAACCAGTTTGGTAGTAGCGCGCCTCGGACAAGCTTAAGTTGTAGAGGGTCGGCAGGATGTCTTTGTGCGAGCCTGCGCGTTCGGGATGGTATTCGGCGCTGCCGCGGTAGGCTTGCGGAACGTACAGATAGAAGGGCACGCTGTGACCCAGTGCGACATCGGCGGATTCGGGATAGCCGATGGCACGCATATTGTGGTCGCCGGTGGCGGCGATAATGGTGTCGGGCGTGATGGTTTTCACTTTGCCGATAAAGCGTCCGAGTTGGTCGTTGCTGTATCGGAAGGTGTTGAAAATTTCATTCAACTCTTTGCCTGAGGCGAGATTGGCAAGGCGTTTTTGCTCTTGTTCTTCCAAACGGAAGTTTTTGAGCTGGTGCGGTGCGGGCAGGTGGTAGGGCGGATGGTTGGTCACGGACATCATCATGATGAATACGGGCGTGCCGCTTTTTTCGGCGCACGCGAGTTCTTCTTCCGCATAACGGAACATGAATTCGTCGGGTACGCCCCATGTGCCGGATTTTGCTTCGGGATAGCGGGTTTTGAGGGTATTTTCATCGATGATTTCATTGACGCCCAAGTGCCGCAGGAAGGTGTCAAAATCGCGCCAGCCGCCGTTGCCCGCAGTAATATAGACGACGTGGTAGCCAGCATCGAGATAGGGTTTGAACATATTGCCGGGGAAGGTTTTGTTTTTGGCAAGGGATTGGCTGAGGTTGAGGCGCGGGCTGCGGACGAAGAAGCGGTGTAGGGAGTCGCTGGTACCGTCGCCCTCGGAAACGAATTTGCGGTATACCCAGTCTTGCTGCTAATGATTGCCCAGTTCGCCCAAGAGATCCCGTTCGGGATTATCCATGTTCAAGAGGTGTGCGCTCATGCTTTCCATGACGGTGAAAACGACGTTGGGACGGTGTTTTTCAACAGCGGGATTGGGGGTGGTTTGAACAAAGAGCTGCGTCAAGTCGGCGTCGGTTTTTTTATTGAGCAGGGTACTGATGAGCCGGCTGCCGTCTTCGTCAGATACGGCATTGAAGTTGTTGCTGTTGCGGTATTCGTTGACCGCACAGCTTAGGGATGTCAGGGCGTTGGGGACGAGTTTGTTGATTTGGGTTGCGGCGGAAATCTGCATGGCGGTCTGGCGTAGGGGGAATTTGCCGAACGAGCCGCGTATGCCTGCGGCAAGTGCAAGAGTGGGCAAGAGGATGGCGGCAATCCAAGCGGTTTTCCCCCATGAGGTCGTCTGAAAACGGGTGCTGCGGCGGATGATGCTGAACATTTTACCCAAAACGAAAGCTGCGGCAATCAAGGCTGCCAGACAGGAAATAACGGGATAGTCCGACCAGACGGTTTTTAGGACGGCGCTGGTGTCTTCTTCCGCCAGTCCGAAGACGAAGACGTCAAATTGACGGTCGTACACGCTGAAATAGAACCAGTTTCCCAGTGCGGCGGCAAAGGCTGTCAGGGAGAGGACGGTTGCGACGGTAGGCAGGAGACGGACGGTAAGCGCGGCGGTTTTTTGCGAAGTCAGTCCGAACAGCCCGATCAGGAAGGGGAAAGCGGCGGTAACGGAAGCAATTTTAATGTCGAACAGCAGCCCTTTGATAAACAAAGCTGCCAAGTCGCCCGCATAACGGCTGCGGATGTCGTCTGAAACAAAATGGTGCAGCATGAAGAAACGTTCGGCGGAAAAAACGGCGACGATGGATACCCATAAAATCAGGCAGGTGAGGAGGGTTTTCCGGTAGGCGGCAAGGCGGGTAATCATGATTAGTGGGTAAGATGGGTTGGATGTATAGTTATATCAAATTGGGTAAGGCGTGATTTTATGGTTTGGCGGTGCGGCTTTCAAGATATGGCGAAAGATTATTCTGAATGAAGGGGGAAACGATGCTTTATCCAACATTTCTACGCTACTTTCATTTGCGCAGAAAGGGTTGCGCCGCTGTATGGGTATTTATAGTGGATTAAATTTAAACCAGTACGGCGTTGCCTCGCCTTGCCGTACTATTTGTACTGTCTGCGGCTTCGTCGCCTTGTCCTGATTTAAATTTAATCCACTATAGATTTTCGTTAAGCCGATTTTGGCAGTTTTGAATGAAAAAGGTCGTCTGAAAAACCTTATCTTCCGTTTTCAGAGACCTTTGATGCGA